>DAIMIM010000030.1:0-14737 GCA_036722755.1 Caldimonas sp.
GTCCTGCTCGAGTCGGGCACGATGGGCCGTGCCGCGGTACCGTCGGGCGCCTCGACCGGCTCCCGCGAGGCGATCGAGCTGCGCGACGGCGACGCGTCGCGCTACGGCGGCAAGGGCGTGCTGAAGGCGGTCGAGCACGTCAACACCGAGATCAGCGAGGCCGTGCTCGGGCTCGATTCGAGCGAGCAGGCCTTCCTCGATCGCACGCTCGTCGATCTCGACGGCACGGACAACAAGGGCCGGCTCGGCGCCAACGCGACGCTGGCCGTCAGCATGGCGGTGGCGCGGGCCGCGGCCGAGGAGTCGGGCCTGCCGCTCTATCGCTACTTCGGAGGCTCCGGTGCGATGCTGCTGCCGGTGCCGATGATGAACGTCGTCAACGGCGGCGCCCACGCCAACAACAACCTCGACCTGCAGGAGTTCATGATCATCCCGGTCGGCGCGCCGTCGTTTCGCGAGGCGATGCGCTACGGCTCGGAAGTGTTCCATGCGCTGAAGAAGATCATCGACGGCCGCGGCATGAGCACGGCCGTCGGCGACGAAGGCGGCTTCGCGCCGAGCGTCGCCAGCCACGAGGCCGCCATCCAGATGATCCTCGAGGCGATCGAGAAGGCCGGCTACCAGGCCGGCTCGCAGATCGCCATCGGCCTCGACTGCGCCGCCAGCGAGTTCTACAAGGAAGGCCAGTACCGCCTCGATGGCGAAGGCCTCACGCTGAGCCCCGGCGAGTGGATCGACATGATGGCAAGCTGGGTCGACAAGTACCCGATCATCTCCATCGAGGACGGCATGGCCGAAGGCGACTGGGACGGCTGGAAACAGCTCAACGACCGGCTCGGCGCCAAGATCCAGCTCGTCGGCGACGACATCTTCGTCACCAATCCGAAGATCCTCAAGGAAGGCATCGCCAAGGGCGTCGCCAATTCCATCCTCATCAAGATCAACCAGATCGGCACGCTGACCGAGACCTTCGCGGCGATCGAGATGGCCAAGCGAGCCGGCTGGACATCGGTCATCAGCCACCGCTCCGGCGAAACCGAAGACGCGACGATCGCCGACATCGCCGTGGGCACCAACGCCGGCCAGATCAAGACCGGCTCGCTCAGCCGCTCCGACCGGATGGCCAAGTACAACCAGTTGCTGCGGATCGAAGAAGACCTCGGCGACGTCGCGGCCTACCCCGGCCGCAGCGCGTTCAGGCAACTCGCCTAGCGTTCGCCCGGACGCCCGTGCGGCTCCTGACTCTCGCGCTCGCAACCTTGCTGGTGCTCGTCCACGCCGAGCTCTGGTTCGGCAAGGGCGGTGCGCCGAGGATGGTCGAGCTGAGGTCGAAGCTCGCTGCTCAGCAAGCCGTCAACGAGGTGGCGCGGCATCGCAACGCGCAGCTCGCGGCCGAGGTCGGCGATTTGAAGGAAGGCCTCGAGATGGTCGAAGAAAAAGCCCGCTTCGAGCTCGGCATGATCAAGCCCGACGAGATCTTCGTCCAGCTTTCCGCGCCACGCCATTGAAGGCCTTCTTCACGGCGCTGGCGCCGCTCTTCGCGAGCGCTTTCCAGATCCACGGCTTCGCTGTGACGTGGTTCGAGATGATCGCCTTCGCGCTCGCCTTCGCGATGGTGGTGTGCAACATGCGCGTCAACCCGGCCGCCTGGCCGCTCGCCATCGCCAGCTCGCTGCTCTACTTCCTGCTGTTCTGGAAGAGCCGTCTCTACGGCGACGCCAGCCTGCAGATCTTCTTCGCCGCCATCGCCGTCTGGGGCTGGCGACAGTGGCTGTACGGCAAGGATGCAACGGGCCACGCACTGCGCGTGCGCCGGCTCGGCCCGCGCGGGCGATGGATCGCGCTCGGCGCGTTCGCGCTTGCGTGGCCGGCGACGGCTCTTTTCCTGCGCCGCTTCACCGACACCGACGTTCCCTGGTGGGATGCGTTTCCGACCGCGCTGAGCGTCATCGGGCAGTGGCTACTCGGCCGGAAATACCTCGAGAACTGGCCGACCTGGGTCGTCGTCAACATCGTCGCTGCGTCCTTGTTCGCCTACAAGGGACTGTGGCTGACGATGGCGCTCTACACCGTCTTCATCGTCATGTCGATCATCGGCTGGCGCGCCTGGCAGCAGCGGCTCGTCGTCAAGAGGCGGTGAAGCGCGCTTTCGTCGTCGCCTTGCTGGGTGCCGAGAGCACCGGCAAGACGACGCTGGCCGGAGACATCGGCGCCGCCTTGTCGGCGCGCGGCATGCGTACGGCGGTGGTCGGCGAGGTGCTGCGCGAGTTCTGCCGCGACCATGCCCGCACGCCGCGCCGCGACGAGCAGGCCGGCATCGCCGCCGAGCAGACGCGCCGCATCCAGGCGGCCGCAGCGACGGCCGAGGTCGTGGTCGCCGACACGACCGCACTCATGATCGCGGTCTACAGCGACTTGGTGTTCGGCGACGCCAGCCTCTACGCGGAGGCCGAGGCAGCGCAACGCCGCCTCGACCTCACCCTGGTCACGGCGCTCGACCTGCCGTGGCAAGCCGACGGGTTGCAGCGCGACGGGCCGCACGTGCGCGACCCGGTCGATGCGCTGATCCGCAGTGCGCTCGCGCGCGCCCGCGTCTCGGCTCGACCCGTCTCGGGGATGGGTGCGTCCCGCCTCGCATCGGCGGTCGCCTGCATCGATCGCGCATTCGCGCCGGAGCGCTGAAGGTCAGGCGGCGCCGCCGAGGCGAACCATGACCACGACGAAGGCGCCGAGCACGAGGTTGACCAGCACCTCCCAGCGGATCGCGACGAGCGCGGCACCGGCCGCAGGCCATGCCTCGGCTGCGAGAGCGCGCTCCAGGCGCGGGAACAAGGCGAGCCGGACGTGCGCGAAGACGCCGACCATGACGACGAAGAGCGCGATCATCGCGTACCAGTCGAGCGGCATGTTGAAGGCCAGCCCCGAGCGGGTGGCATCGCGCGCGGCGAAGCCGACCATCGCGGCTCCGCTCGCCAGGACCAGCAGCGCGGCGACGCTCACCGCCGCGAAAAAACGCCCCATGATCGCGTGCATGAGGCGAACCCGCACCGGCGGCTCGAGCGCCGCGGCGGCCGGCCGCAGACAGGCGAGCATGAAGAACATGCCGCCGATCCAGACGATGACGCTCAGCAAATGGACAGCCTTCAGGGTCGCATACAGCACCGGGAGTCTCCGATCCGCGAGGCACAGTTGGCGCATTGTCGTCCGCCGCACCGTCTCGAAATTGCCGGGCCCTATAAACCGAGGTATCGTGCTTCGTTCCACTCGACGTGGCAGTGAGCAGGAGGCGAGAAGAAGATGACGAAGCTGTGCTCGGTGTGCGGCACCGAAAACAGGGACGACGCCCAGTTTTGCCGTTCGTGCGGCACGGCGTTTGCGCCCGTCGCCGAGCCCGGCAACGAGGACTCCCTGTTGGCCGTTGGCATCACCTGCGACGAATGCGGGTTCCAGAACAAGCCGGGCGTTCGCTATTGCGCCAATTGCGGCGTCAGCCTGCTCGGAACGGTGATCGTGCCGCGCGCGCGGCCCGGCGCCACCACGCCGGATCCGTATGGAGCGACCAGCCCGCCGCCCATCAGCTATCCGTCATTCGCGCCGGTCGCGCCCTACCCACCCGCGCCCTCTGCGGGGCAGATGTACGCGCCCGTCGCCGCACCCGGCTATCCACCCGCGTACGACGACCAGCCGGTGCCCGATCTGCCCGATCCGGCTGCCGAGCTCGCGGTCGCGAGAATGCGCGACGACGACGGCGAGCCGCCGCGTTCGCAGCCGGCGACGTTCGTCGATGCGAAAAAGCCAAGCCGGGTTCCCTTGATCGCGGGCGGCCTGGTCGCCGTGCTCGTCGTCGCCGGCGCCGCTGCATGGTGGTTCATGAGCAGCTCGTCCGGCGCGCATGCGCCCGCCGCGGCGGCATCCGCCCCCGAGATCGTCGCTCCAGCACCGGCCGTCGTGCCAGTCGAGCAACCCGCCGCAATCGCCGCCGCGCCAACCGCCGCTGCATCGGCGCCCGACGCGTCCGTCGTGCCACCGGATGCAGCCGCGTCCGCGTTCCAGCCGTCGATGCCGCCGGTGGTGGCCATGCCGCCGGTGACCGAGCCCGTCGTGCCGGGCACGGCGACCGCGCCGCACGCCGCTGACGACGAGGCGCGCCGCATCGCCGCGCAGAAACGCCACGACAAGGCGCTGCGCGACAAGGCCGATCGCGACGCGAGGCAGGCGATCGAGCAGCGCGAGCAGGCGCAGGCGGCGGCCCGAGCCGAACAGGATGCGGCGCGGCGCCGTGCCGAAGACGCCGTGCGGGCTCGCCAGGCGGCGACGGCGCAGCCGCAACCGGTGCCGGCTGCACCCAAGCCGCGCGGCGTGCGCGAGATCTGCGCCGGTCGCGGCACGATCGGCGAATCGATGTGCCAGTCGCGCGAGTGCGGCGCTGCCGAGCATGCGGGCGAGGCCATCTGCAAGCAGGTGAAGGAAGCCGAAGACCGGCATCGCAACTGACGAGAACCATGCGCGTCGTGCAGGCGCCGGTTTCATGCCGGCGCCCGACACGCTGACACCACACCGCGGGGAGAAAAGATGAGCAACGAAACGGCTTCGGCCGCTCTGCCGGCCGGCATGTCGGCGAACGCGTTTTCCAGCCTGTTCCAGGCGGTCAACGGCCTGCGCAACCAGCGCGCGCTGGTCGCCATGATCGGCTGCACGGTGCTCGGCGTGCTGGTGGCCGGCCTGCTGGTCGCGGTGGGAGGCGGCCTCGGCGGCGTGCTTGGCGCCCTGGTCTGGATCGTGGCGGTTGGAACCGGCGTCAACGCCGCCGGAACGCTGCACATGGACCACGCCCGCGGCGTCGCGCCGCGCAGCACGGTCGATGCGCTCGCCTACGGGCTGATGTGCATCCCCAAGCTGATCGTTCTCGGCCTGCTCCTGTGCGCCATCGCCATCGCTGTGTTCATCGTCCTGGCGATCCTCTTTTTCATCTGCAAGATCCCTTTCCTTGGCGCTCTGCTCTTCGCGGTCGTCTTTCCAGCGAGCGTGGTCGTCGCCGGCGTCACGTTCTTCGGCCTCTTCCTCTGCATGGCCTTGTCGCTGCCGGCGATCTGGCAGGGTGCGCCGATCATGCGTGCCCTCACCCAGACCCTGGCGATCGCGCGCAGCCGCCTCGTCGAGGCAGTGCTCTTGCTTGTCTTCGTCAGCTTCCTCGGCTTCGCCGTCGGCCTGATCGTCTTCGGCGTGCTCGGCTTCGGCTTGATGCCGACGCTCGGCCTGTCGGCCTCGATCGTCGGCTTCGGCGGCATCGGCGGCATGGGAGGTCTGATGGGCCTGGCGCAGGGCATGGGCGAGGGCGGCGGTCATGTCGTCGCCGGGATGATCGGCTTCTTCGTGCTGTGGGCGATCGCCGTGTCGCTCGTCAGCCAGGTCAACCTGCTCGGCCTGTGCCTCGTTTATCTCCGCGTCACCGAAGGCCTCGATCTGAGCGGCACCGAGGCAGCGCTGCGGCGATCGTTCGACGAGGCGCGGCGCCGCACCGCCGAGCTCGGTGACAAGGCAAAGAGTGCGGCGCAGCGCGGCTCGGCCGACAGCAACACCGCCGCGGCGGCCTCCGTCGCCGTCGCGCCATTCGCCGCGGATCCTGCGGCCGGCGCCACGGCGCCGACGGCATCGGCCGTGCCGCCTGCCTACACGCCGCAGGCGTTCGCCGCGCCACCGCCTGTTTTCACCGCCGCACCGCCGCCCGTCACCGCGCCACCGCCGGCATCCATGCCCGCTCCCTCGCCGGCCGAAACGTCGTCGCCGTTCCTGGCGCCGATGTCTCCGCACGAAGTGTCAAGGCCGCTCTTTTCTCCGCAGGACGACGGCCCTGACATCGCTCTGCCCTTCGACGACATCGCCGCCTCTTCGCCGGCACCGGCTGCCGCGCCGACGGCCTATGGCGTGCCGCCCGCCTACGTGCCGCCGGCCGCGCCGGCGCCGATACCGCCGGTGGCCGCCGCGTCGGCGCCGTGCCCGCAATGCCTGTCGCCGGTCACGCCCGACGACCTCTTCTGCGGTGTCTGCGGCTACCGGCTGAAATAGGCCGCATGGCGATGAAGGCCAGCGACTTCGCGGCCGCGCGGGACGCGCTCGTCGCCGCGCGCCGCGGCGCCCGCGCGATCGACCACTGGCCGGCCGCATGGCGCCCGACGGATCTCGCGGAAGCCTATCGCCTGCAAAGCGCAGTCATCGACACGCTCGGGCCGAGCCGCGCCTGGAAGGTCGCGGGCGTCACGCCGCAGCAGCGCGAGACGATGGGCTTGCCGACCCCCGTCGCCGCACCCCTGCCGTTCGTGCACGATGCAAGCGTCCGTTCCGCTGCGCTGCGGCTCGCCGACTTCATCGCGGCCAAGATCGAATGCGAGTTCGCTTTCGAGCTGGGCATCGACCTGCCATCGCGTACCGAGCCCTACACGCGCGACGCCGTCGCCGGCGCTGTCGCGGCGATGCGCCTGTCGATCGAGATCGTCGATTCGCGATTGCCGGCTGGCAGCGGCGCGCTCTGCGAGCTCACCGACGGATTCAACAACGGCGCCTTCGTCGCCGGACCGGCGATCCGCGACTGGCGGCCGCTCGACCTCGGCGCCATTGGCATCGTCCTCACGTTCAGCGACGGTTCGTCAGTGTCCGAGGAATTCGCACGCGGCAGCGGCCGCGCGATCCTCGACGGCGATCCGTTCGGCGCGGTCGCGATGCTTGCCAACGCCCAGCCGCCCGGACGCGGGCTGCGCACAGGCGACATCGTCACCACCGGAAGCTGCACCGGCGCGCCGTTCGTGACGCGGCCGGGTCGCTACAGCGCCGCGTTCGACGGGCTCGGCGCCGTGGCGCTGCGCTTCGACTAGGGCCTGTTAGCCGATTGCCTGCAGTCCGGCGCGAAAGCGCCTCGCGTTGTCGACGTAGTGATCGGCGGCGCGCGCCAGGCCTTCGATCTGCTCCGGCGTCAATGCCCGCACGACGACCGCGGGTGCGCCCATGATCAGCGAGCCGTCGGGGAAATGCTTGCCTTCGGTGACCAGCGACCTGGCACCGACTAGACAACTCCTGCCGATGCGCGCGCCGTTGAGAATGACCGAGCCGATGCCGACGAGCGATCCGTCGCCGATGCTGCAGCCGTGCAGCATCACGAGATGGCCGATCGTCACGTTCTCGCCGATCGTCGTCGGAAAGCCCGGGTCGGCATGGACGATGCTTCCGTCCTGCACGTTCGAGCGGCGGCCGACGCGCACGAGCTCGGTGTCGCTGCGCAACACGGCGCCGAACCAGACGCTGGCCTCGGCTTCGAGCTCGACCGCGCCGAGCACCGACGCACTCGGCGCAACCCAGGCGCTGGCGTCGATCTTCGGCACGCGCTCATCGAGACGATAGACGGTCATGACGGTTCCATGAAGTAGCGCTTCAGTCCGGCCAGGATCATCTCGACGGCGATCGCCGTGAGGACCAGGCCCATCAGCTTCTCGAATGCCGAGACGACCGAGTCGCCGAGCCAGCGGCGGATCCGGGCGCAGCCGACGAGCACCAGCCCGGAGACCGCCATCGCGCAGGCCAGGGCGCCGATCCAGGCGCCGAGGCGGTCCGGCTGGCGCGACGCGAGCAGCAGCACCGTCGCCATCGCCGACGGACCGGCGAGAAGCGGAATGGCGAGCGGGAAGATGAGCGGCACCTTGCCTTCAGGCACGCCATAGATGCCGCCGCCCTGGCTGAAGATCATGCGGATCGCGACCATCAGCAAGATGACGCCGCCGGCCACTTCGAGCGAGCGTTCCGACAGATGCATGACGCGAAGAAAGCCTTCGCCGAAGAACATGAAGAAGCACAGCACGGCGAAAGCGATCGCCACTTCGCGCAGCGCCACCCAGCTGCGCCGCTCGGGCGGCACCGTGCGCATCACCGGGATGAAGATGGGCAGGCTGCCGAACGGGTCGAGCACCAGCAACAGGAGGATGAAAGCGGACAGGAAGCTATGGTCCACGGGCGATGCGGCGTGCGCTCAGACGACAGTGGCGCGACCGAGCGCCGAATACACGGCCCATCCCGCCATCGCGATCACGACGATCCACCAAACGAGACGCCCCGAGTTCGGCACTTCGCCCGGCGAGCGGCCGGCGACACCGGTCGGGTGGTCGCGGAAGCGCGATGCATCGGCGGCATCTTTGGCCTGCGCGAGGCCGAAGCCGGAAGCGATGCGCATGCGCTCGACCGATGCGCTCTTGTCGCTGCGCGCCTTGGCCTCGGCGACCGGATCGTGCCTCGGCGGCACCGGCACTGCACGCGGCGCCGGCAGCGGGACCTCGCCGCGCCGATAGGCGTCGATGACATCCTTCGCCGCCTTCAGATCGAGCGGCGCCACCGCGCGCAGCCGCTTGATCGCTTCGATGGTGTCGCCGCGCCGGAGCGCCTCGACCACCCGTTCAGGCAGCACGGCCATCACGTCTCCTTCGCTGGATATCCTGTCGCAGGTCGGAGCCCTTGCCGTGCAACTTCTTCGTCCAACGTCCATGAGTGTAGGCAAGGCCGGCCGCGACGCCCGAAGGATCGATACGGCGATGAATGCTGGCCAGGGCCGCCAGGCCCTGGGCACAATATCGCCCCCGGCAGGTCGATCGGGAACAGGAGGAGGACAACATGAAGACGTGGATTCGTCGCAGTCTCATCGGCGTGGCTTCGCTCGTCGGCATCGCCGCTGTCGCGGTGCTCGTCGCCGCGCACATGGGCGATCGCAAGCGCGAACGCCACATCGAGCTCGCCGTCGCGCCGATCGCCTATCGCAGCGACGCGCAGAGCGTCGAACGAGGCGGCTATTTGTTCCGCTCGCGCGGCTGCGGCGAGTGCCATGGCGCCGATGGCGCCGGCAAGACCGTGATCGACGACGGCAACGGCATGCTCGTCCGTTCTCCGGACATCACGCCGGCGGGCGTCGTCGCCGCTTATGAGCCGCGCGACTGGGTGCGCTCGATCCGCCACGGCGTCAAGCCCGACGGGCGGCCGATCTTCATCATGCCGAGCGAAGACTTCAACCGCCTCACCGATGCCGACGTCGCCTCGATCGTTGCCTTCACACGCCAATTGCCGAGGCAGCGAGGCGACCACGCCGTGATCGAGCTGCCGTTGCCGGTGCGCGTTCTCTACGCGGTCGGTGTCGTACGCGACGCGGCCGAGAAGATCGACCATGACCTGCCAGTCGCGCAGCCGATCACCGAAGACGTGAGCGCCGCCCACGGCGCCTACGTGGCCAACGGCTGCATCGGCTGTCATCGCGCCGGCCTGGTCGGCGGCAAGATCGCCGGCGCGCCGCCCTCGTGGCCCGCGGCAGCACGCCTCGCGCCCGGCGCAGGCAGCGTCATGCCGCGCTACGCCGATGCCACGGCATTCGCGACGCTGCTCAAGACCGGCAAGCGGCCCGATGGCAGCGCGGTGAGCACGGTCATGCCGTTCTCGTCGCTGCGCGAGCTGAGCGACATCGACGTGCGAGCGCTCCACCTCTATCTGACGAGCCTGCCCGGCGGCACCTGACGGCAGGCGCTTGCCCTCGCCCAGGGCCGAGCCCCTCAGGCGCGCGCGCCGAAGCGTGCCTGCGACCTCGCCCTCGCCCGCTCCGCCTCGACCGCCCGGTCGCGCGGGTCGGCGGCCGTCACGAGCGAATCGATCAGGGTCCGGGCGGCCGCGGCAACGGCCTCGACCGCCTGCTCGAATGCCGCCTCGTTGGCTTTCGACGGAACGATGAAGCCGCTCAGCTTGCGCACGAACTGCAGCGATGCGTCGCGCACCTCCAGCTCGGTGGCGGGCGGCTCGAAATTGAACAGGGTCCTGATGTTGCGGCACATGGCATGGGTCTCCGATGAACGCATCAGCGCGCCGAAGGCACGCGCCCGTCGGGCTCGTCGTGGCCGCCGACGCCTTGCTTCGAGACCACGGCGTGCACGACGCGCTGCGGAAACGGGATCTCGACCTTCTCGGCGTCGAGCACGTCCAGCACCGCGAGGTTGACGAGCGATTTGACGTTGCCTTGCCCGTTCTCGGAGTCGCGGATCCAGAAGTTGATGGTGAGATCCATGCCGTCGGCGGAAAACGCGGCAAGCTGCACCGATGGCGCCGGCTCGTCGATGACGCGCGGCACTGCGCCGATGGCCGCCTCGAGCTTGGGCTGCAGAGCGCGCACGTTAGTACCGTAGGCGACCTGCACCGCCGTCTGCACCAGCACGCGCGGATCGGCGAGCGACAAGTTCTCGACACGGGTCGTGATCAGCGTCTCGTTCGGGATGATCGCTTCGCGGCCGCCGAGCGATCGGACCACCGTGTAGCGGGTGCGAATGTCGGTGATGCGGCCCTCGAAGTTGTCGACCTTGACCATATCGCCGATGCGAATGCTGCGTTCGGCAAGGATGACGAAGCCGCTGATGTAGTTGGCGGCGATCTTCTGCAGGCCGAAGCCGAGGCCGACGCCGATCGCGCCGCCGAGCACCGAGAGCGCGGTGAGGTCGATGCCCACGGCCGACATCGCGAACAGCAGGCCGACGAAGAGCAGGACCGTGCGGATCAGCGTCGCCGCGATCTTGCGCAGCGAGAGGTCGTGACCGGTCACGTTCATCAGGAGCCTTCGCTCCAGCGCGCCCGAGATCCAGAGCGCCAGGACGATGACGATGCCCGCGGTCACCGTGCCCTCGACGACGCTGCGCAGCGTCACCTGTGCCGCGCCGATCTTCCAGCGCACGTCGTCCATCGCGTCGAGCACCATCGGCAGCATGCCGGTGACCCACATGACGACGGCGATCCAGGCCAGCCACGAGACGCTGCGCTCGATCGTCCGCATCCAGCCAACGTTGGGAAAGGTGCGCGTGAGAACGCGCACCGTCAGGCGGATGACGACGAGCGAGATCAGGATCGGGATCGCGACGCGGAACACCGCCGGCTTGATGGTCGTCTCGAGCGCGACGCGCGCCGCGTAGGCGAACAGCAGAGCGAGCACCGGAAACAGCACGCCGTCGACGAGATGGCGCCCGAACCACACCGAATCGGCAGGCGCAGTACGGCCGCGCATCAGCCGCACCACGATCCACGCGGCGAGCAGGCAGACCACCAGAATGCCGAACTCGGCGGCCGCGCCCGGCCGGGTCAGGTCGAGCGCGAGTTGGTCGAGCTCCTGGACGTCGAAGCGGCGAATCACCGGCCGTGCCTCCGTCGTTCCCGCCTTGCCGACGGCGCTGCCGCGCCCCGACTTCTCGCCATCACACGCCGGCCAGGACGCGCAGGTGCGCGGCGACGCTGCGGGCCAGCGCGCCGAGGTCGTAGCCGCCTTCGAGGCACGAGACGATGCGTCCCTGCGCGTGCTTGTCGGCGACGGCCTTGATGCGCTCCGTGATCCAGGTGTAGTCGGCCTCGACCAGCCCGAGCTGGCCGAGCTCGTCGTCGCGGTGCGCATCGAATCCGGCCGAGACGAAGATCATCTGCGGCCGGAATTCGTCGAGCCGCTCCATCCAGTTCTGCTCGATCAGGGCGCGCACCTCGGGCCCGCGCGTGTAGGGCGGGACGGGCACGTTGACCATGTTCGTGCCCATCGGCACGCCGCCGCTGTACGGATAAAGCGGGTGCTGGAAGATGCTGACCATCAGCACGCGCTCGTCGCCGGCGATGATGTCCTCGGTGCCGTTGCCGTGGTGGACGTCGAAATCGACGATCGCCACGCGTTCGAGGCCGCGCACGTCGAGCGCGTGGCGCGCGGCGACGCAGACGCTGTTGACGAAGCAAAAGCCCATCGCTTGGCCGCGCGTCGCGTGATGGCCCGGCGGCCGGATCGAGCAGAACGCGTTCTCGGCGTTGCCGTCGATCACCGCGTCGGTGGCGGCGACGGCCGCGCCGGCGCAACGCTGCACCGCCGCCCAGGTGCCGGGGCTGGCCACGGTGTCGGGGTCGAGCGCGCGCGGCCGGCCGTCGGCCTCGACACTCATCAGCAGGTCGCGCAGCTCGTCGACGTACAGGCTCTCGTGGGCGAGGCCGACATCGCTCAGCGCCACGGCAGGCGCCTCGCGTCGCTCGAGCGCGGCGTCGAGCCCGCAAGCGATGAGATAGTCGTCGATGGCGTCGAGCCTGGCAGGGCACTCGGGATGGCCCGGGCCCATGTCGTGGCTGCGGCAATCGGGATGGCTGTAGAAGGCCGTCGTCATGTCGAGTGGGCAGATTAGCACGGCGCCGGGAGACGCCCCGTGACGCATGGCTCGCTCGCCGACGGGTCGCTGCCGGCGCCGGCAAGGCAGCCAAGGGTTTTTCCGTTAACGTGACCGGATGACCCCCACGCTCCGCGGCCAGCTTGCCGACCTGATCGGCCAGATCAGCACCATCATCGTCGGCAAGCGGGCCCAGATCGAGGACTGCGTCGCCTGCATGCTCGCCGGCGGCCACCTGTTGATCGAAGACGTTCCAGGTGTCGGCAAGACCACGCTCGCGCACGCGATCGCGGTCTCGCTCGGGCTGCGCTTTTCGCGCACGCAGTTCACCGCCGACCTGATGCCGTCGGACCTGATCGGCGTCAGCGTCTACGAGCGCAGCAAGGAAGCGTTCGTCTTCCATCCCGGCCCGGTCTTCGCGCACGTGCTGCTGGCCGACGAGATCAACCGGGCCGGCCCGAAAACGCAGAGCGCCTTGCTCGAAGCGATGGAAGAACACCAGGTGACGGTCGAGGGCGAGACACGGGCCCTGCCCGCACCGTTCTTCGTCATCGCCACCCAGAACCCGACCGATCAGCTCGGCACCTATCCGCTGCCCGAGTCGCAACTCGACCGCTTCCTCATGTGCATCACGCTCGGCTACCCCGACCGCAAGAGCGAGCGTGAGTTGCTCGCCGGCGCCGACCGCCGTGAAGCGATCGGCCGCCTGCGCGCCGTGATGACGCCGGCCGAGCTGATCGAGGCACAGCGCGCGGTCCAGGCCGTGCACGCATCGGACGCCCTGCTCGACTATCTGCAGACGCTGATCCAGGCGACGCGTTCGGGCTCGTGGTTTGTCGAGGGCCTGTCGCCGCGCGCCGGCATCGCCGTGCTGCGCGCCGCCCGCGCCCGTGCCCTGCTCGGCGGCCGCGACTACGTCGCGCCCGATGACATCCAATCCATGCTGCCGCAGACCATCGCCCACCGTCTGGTGCCGATCGCCGGCGCCGGCCGCGGCCGCAGCGAGCAGGTGCGGGCGATGGTCGAGGCGATCCCGCTGCCGTGAGCGGGTCGTCCCGATCCTGACGCCGGGCCGCGCAGCGTGAGCGTCGCCACCGCCCTCAATCCGGCGGCCTACGCACGCGCGCGCTTTCGCCGCTGGTGGCAGTCGCGCCTGCCGCGCACCGACACGCAGACCCTGACCCAGGGCAACGTCTACATCTTGCCGACGAGGCCCGGCTGGATGTTCGCGTTGACCTTGCTGGTGCTGCTGCTCGCCTCGATCAACTACCAGCTCAACCTCGGCTACCTGCTGACGTTCCTGCTCGCCGGCAGCGGCCTGGTCTCGATGCACCTGACGCACGGCACGCTGCGCGGACTGACACTGCACCTGCGTCCGGTGGCGCCCGCCTTTGCCGGCGACGCTGCGGTGCTCGATGTCGTGATGACGAGCCCGTCGAGCGCCCGCTTCGGCATCGGCCTGCGCATGCTCGACGCTGCCGATGCGACGCTGGCGTGGACCGACGTTCCCGCGGGTGGCCAGGCCGCGACCCACGTCAGCTTCGTGCCGACCGAGCGCGGCCGCCACGACATGCCGACGATGAGCGCGGAGACGCGCTTCCCGCTCGGTCTGTTTCGCGCCTGGACCGTCTGGCGGCCGGCCGCGAGCCTGCTCGTCTATCCCAAGCCCGAGGCCGATGCGCCTGCGCTGCCGGCGGCGCGGCCCGTCGCCGGAGGCCCGACGTCGTCGCGCAGCAGCGACGGCGGCGAGATCGAGGGCGTGCGTGCCTATCGGCGCGGCGATCCACTGAAGCTTGTCGCCTGGAAAAAGGCCGCGCAGGCGCTCGCGACCGGTGCCGAGCTGGTCAGTCGCGACACCAGCATGTCGACGCGCCGCGAGCTCTGGCTCGACTGGGCGGCCTGCGGCTCGCTCGCCCCCGAACAACGCCTGTCGCGATTGGTGGCGTGGACGATCGCAGCCGAACGCGCCAGCACCGCCTACGGGCTGCGCCTGCCAGGCCTGGAGCTGGCGCCAGCGAGCGGCGACGCGCATCGACGCCAATGCCTCGAGAGCCTGGCACTGTGGCAGGCATGAAGACGATCGTGGCGTCCGAGACGATCTCGGCCGGCGGGCCCGGGCTGTTGGCATCGCCTGCGCTGCGATGGCTGATTCCGCGCTGGCCCGGCTGGAAGCGCCTGCCGCGCGAAGCGCGCGACACCTTCTTCCTGCTCGCCGTCATCGCCTGGACGGTGCTGCCGCACGCGTCGCACCTGCCGGCGTGGTCGATCGTCCTGACGGCGACGGTGTTGCTGTGGCGCGCCCGGCTGGCGATCACCGGCGGCGCACTGCCAGGACGGTGGGTGCTGATCGGCGTGGTGCTGCTGGCGATCGCGCTCACCCTCTGGTCGTACCGCAGCCTGCTGGGCAAGGAGCCGGGGGTGGCGCTCGCCGTCGCGCTCATGGCATTGAAGACGCTCGAGCTGCGCGCCCGCCGCGACGCCTTCGTGGTCTTTTTCCTCGGCTTCTTCATCGTCCTCACGCACTTCCTCTATTCGCAGTCGCTGCCGGTCGC
>DAIMIM010000031.1:0-14715 GCA_036722755.1 Caldimonas sp.
GAAGCGATCGCCGCCGGCGTCGCCGAAGCGGTCGCCTCCGGATCGAACTGGCTGGTCGCTGAGGGGAATCGTTCGCGGCCTCTCGCGCCTGGCGACATCGCGGTGCTCTGTCGCAACAACGATCCGTGCGCCGCGGTGGCGGCACGCCTGCAACTGCGCGCCGGCGAGTCGATCGATCGCGTCTTCCTGCTCGGCTGGGCGCCGAGCATGGATGCGGCGCGCGAGCTCGCCGAATCGGCCGCGCTCGTTCCGGCGCTGCGCCGCCTGCAACAGGTGCGCAGCCACTGGGACGACATGCTCGGCACGGCGATCGTGCGCACCCCCGATCCGCTGTTCGATGCGATGGTCAATCGCTGGTTGCTCTATCAGACGATCGGCTGCCGCCTCTGGGCCAAGGCCGGCTTCTATCAGGCCGGCGGCGCCTTCGGCTTTCGCGACCAGTTGCAGGACTCGATGGCGCTCGCGTGGAGCGCGCCGGCGTTGTTGCGCAAGCAGATCCTGCTGTCGGCGTCGCGCCAGTTTCCAGAAGGCGACGTGCAGCACTGGTGGCACGCGCCGACCGGCGCCGGCGTGCGAACCCATTTCTCCGACGACTTGCTCTGGCTGCCGTACGCCGTGCTCCACTACACGCAGACCACCGCCGACGTGGCCATCCTCGACGAGCGCGTCGCCTTTGTCGAAGGCATTTCCATCCCTGCCGGCGCTGAAGACGCCTACTACGCGCCGGCGATCACGGCCGAAACCGAACCGCTCTACGAGCATTGCGCGCGCTCGGTCGACAAGAGCCTGGCCGTCGGCGCGCACGGCCTGCCGCTGATGGGCAGCGGCGACTGGAACGACGGCATGAACCGCGTCGGCCACCAGGGCCGCGGCGAATCGGTCTGGCTGGCCTGGTTCCTGTGCGACATCGTCGCCCGCTTCGCGCCGATCGCGGAGCAGCGCGGCGACGCCGCACGGGCGGCGCGGTGGCGAGACGCGATGCGCGGCTGGCAGTCGGCGCTGCAGTCGACCGCGTGGGACGGTGAGTGGTACCGGCGCGCCTTCTTCGACGACGGCATGCCGCTCGGCTCCAGCGCCAACGACGAGTGCCGCATCGACCTGATCGCCCAGGCCTGGGCTGTTCTTTCCCACGCCGCCCCCGAGCCCTTCCAGGCCCGCGCCATGGCCGCCATCGAGGCGCACCTCGTCGACCACGACGCCGGCCTGATCAGGCTGCTCGATCCGCCGCTTCGCCTCGACCAGCCGAGCGCCGGCTATATCCAGGCCTATCCGCCGGGCGTGCGGGAAAACGGCGGCCAGTATTCGCATGCCGGCGTCTGGGCCCTGATGGCGCAGGCCGAGCGTGGCGACGGCGATGCGGCCTACCGCTATTTCACGTACCTGAGCCCGGCGCATCGCTCGCGCGACGCCGCACACGGCGCCGTGTACGCGGTCGAGCCCTATGTGATGTCAGGCGACGTCTACAGCGCGCCTCCCTACGTCGGCCGCGGTGGCTGGAGCTGGTACACGGGCTCGGCCGGATGGATGCACCGGGCGGCGCTTGAATCGATGTTCGGCATGCGCCAGCACGGCGAAGAGATCGCGTTCGTGCCGCGGCTGCCATCGGAATGGAAAGATGCCGAACTCGTGCTGACCCGTGAAGGCCGCAAGCTCCGCATCCTGTTCGCGCGCGGCGGCGATGCCACGCCCGAGGCGCAGGCCGTCGCCTACTCTGCGGTCCTGCTTCGCTCGGGCGAGGTCATCCAGTGGTCGAGCGTCGCGCCGGGAGCGTGCTACCTGATCCTGGAGCAAGGCGGCCCGGTCTCGCCAGACTCCATCCAGGAATCGGCGCTGCCGTCGACGATCTGAACGGCGGCTGCGCGCCGATCTCAGGCTCTCTCCTACAGGCAGTCCCGTGCCGCTCCGATGGGTCGGGCGACGTCTCCTCTCTACAGTGCATGCATCGGCGGAGTCATCGAGCTTTCGTGTGAAGGCGGGCCGCCAAGTGGAGAAACGCAATGCTGAAATGGGCCGTCATTTTCGCGATCATCGCGCTCATCGCCGGCATGTTCGGCTTCACCGGCATCGCCGCTGGTGCTGCGGGTATTGCCAAGATCCTGTTCGTGGTGTTCCTGGTGCTCTTCGTGGCCGTTCTGCTGTTCGCGCTGCTTGGCGCCAAGGCAATCTCCAACCGGTCGGGGCAATAGGCCATGAAAACCACCAAGACCACCGCAAACGTGCAGAGCCTGCCGTCCTCGGGCGAGCAGCGGCTTCGCCTCGATGAATCTGCGCTCGAGGCAGCCAAGCGCAGTATCGAGAAAGGCGCCGTCACGCCCAGCTACGGGCCATGGCGCGAAGACATCATCAGCCTGCTCAACGACGCGCTCGCCACCGAGATCGTCTGCACGTTGCGCTACAAGCGCCACTACTTCACTGCCAAGGGGATCGCCTCGCCGGCGATCGCCGACGAGTTCCTGGTTCACGCCAACGAAGAGACGGCGCACGCCGACATGCTGGCCGAGCGCATCGTGCAGCTCGGCGGCGAGCCGGACTTCGCGCCGACCACACTCACCGATCGCAGCCACGCCGACTATGACGCCTCGCTCGATCTGCAGGCCATGATCCGCGCCAACCTCGTGGCCGAGCGCGTCGCCATCGAGGCATACAGCCAGATGATCACGCTGATCGGCGACAAGGACTCGACCACGCGACGCATCCTCGAGTCGATCCTCGCCCAGGAGCAGGAACACGCCGACGAGTTGAGCGACTGGCTCGCCTGAGGCGCCGTCGTCGGCCCGGCGGCATCCTCTGCGGCCGCTGCTTTCCACAATCACAACCAGGAGCTATTCCATGAAGATCCGTACCCATCTCGCCACGCTGGCGGCCGTCGCTGCCCTGGCCGCCACTGCCGGCTGCGCTGTCACGCGCGGCCAGGAGCATGTCGGCGCCTACGTCGACGACGCGACGATCACGACCAAGGTCAAGGCAGAAATGGTCGCCGACAAGAACGTCGACGCCGGCGCCATCAAGGTCGAGACGCTGAATGGCACCGTGATGCTGTCCGGCTTCGCCAAGAACTCGCTGGAGAGAAACACCGCCGAAAGCATCGCCATGAAGGTTGGCGGCGTGAAGCAGGTGAAAAACGAGATCGCCGTTCGGCCCTGACCGGTCGCTCGTCGGCCGTGGCGCCGACCAGAGATCACGTCCTTCAGAGAGCGCCCGCGTCGCAAGATGCCGGGCGCTTTTCATCGTCCGGTGAGCGCCGTCAGCTCGGATCGGATGCCGGGCAGCCCTGCGCCTGGCCACGGCCCGGGACGGCGACGCTCGCGCCGATCGCGTCGGCGAGGCGGACGATGGCCTTGCGATGTGCGGCTGCCAGCACCGGGACCGCACCGGTCGCCGGCTCCCGGTACAGGAAGTCGCAGCGCGTCGCGTCGTGGCCGGCATCGGGCAGGAAGCTCCACGATCCCTGGATGCGCGCCTCGCGCCCCGGAATCGAATCGAAGCGTCGCACGTCGATGGTGACGCGGCCCGGCGCGGTCGCCGCCGCGCTGCGCGCCTCGACAACGCCCGACTTCGCACCGAGCTCCTCGAACAAGGCCTGGCGCATCTCGTCGCGCAGCGGGCTGGCCCAGCGCTCCTGCTCCAGCGTCATCAGCGAATCGTCGGGCAGGCGCACCAGCCACTGCGGTTGATCGACCTGCGCCGGCAGGTGAATCTCGAGCACGATCGGGATCGACCCGGGCCCCGCCGACGCTGCGCGAGCCGGCGGATCGGCGGGCATGAGCGTGTAGAGATGCATTGCCGGGCCGCTCGAGGCGCATGCCGCAAGAGCGACGCCGATCACGACGCCGAACGCCAAGCCGAGCGAACAGGCGAGCGGGCCGCGCCGAGGCACGTGTCGAGACATGGTGCGGATCGCTTTCATCGTGACGGCAGCGCGGGATCGGCCGGCTTGCCGCGCAGGATCGATTCCGGATGCTGCTGCAGGTAGTCCGACAGGACGCGCAGCGACTGCGAGGCGCGCTGCAACTCGAGCAGGGTCGACTCGAGGTTGTGCTGCACCGGGGCGTTGGGATCGGTGACGTTGCGGTCGAGGCTGTCGAGCGAGGCCTGGGCCTTGACTAGCGTCTTCTGCACCTCGGCCAACGCCTTCTGCGCTTCCGGCGTCAGGCGGCCGATCGCCGCGTTGGCGCCGGCCAGCGTCGAGCGCAGATCCTTGCCGATCTCGTCGAACGGAATCTTGCTGACCTTGGCGACGATCTCGGCGATCTGCGGCTGGATCTCGGCCAGCGTTCCGGGCACTGTGGGCAGCGTCATCACGCCTTCGGGCGACATCGGCGCATGGGCCGGCTGCTTGCCGACGAAATCGAGCGCGATGTAGAGCTGGCCCGTCAGGAGGTTGCCGGTGCGCAGCTGGGCGCGCAGGCCGGTGTCGACCAGCTGCTGCAGCACCAGCGCGTCGTCCGGTCGGCCGTCGCCCGGCGCCGCGGCCTTCAGCAACGCGCCGCGGACGCGGCCGAGCCGCATCGGGTAGATATCGGCGAAGACTTCCACAGGGAAGCGCTTTCGCGCCGCGTCGTAGAGCAGCTTGACCGACCGGACCTTGCCGATCTCGATGCCGAGCATGTCGATGTCGGCGCCTTCGGAGAGGCCGCGCACCGTCGATTCGAACACCATGCGCACCCGCACCGGCGTCCCGTCGGGCGGCGCCAGCGCGGTAATGCGGTCGCTGAAGAGCGTGTAGACCGCATTGGCCGACGCCGGCGTTCCCTTCGTCATGCCGCCGGGTGTCTCGAAGGCGAGGCCGCCGGCAAGCACCGACGCCAACGTCTGCGTGTTGAGCGTCAGCCCGCTCGAGTTGATGGTCAGATCGATGCCGCTGGCGTTCCAGAAGCGGGTCGATGTCGTCACCAGCGTCTGGTACGGCGCCTCGACGAAGATCTTGACGGACAGCTGGTCGGTGGCCGCATCGAGCGTGTAGGCGACGACGCGCCCGACCCGCGTGCGCTTGTGGAACACCGGCGAGCCGACGTCGAGCGAGCCGAGGTCGTCGGAACGCAGCACGAAGATCGAGCCGGGCTCGCCGCGGAGCACGAGCGGCGGCTGCTCGAGGCCCTTGAATTCGGTCTGCGAGTGCGTCGACACGCCGGCATCGGTGCCGATGTAGGCGCCCGACAGCAGCGTGCCGAGGCCACTGATGCCGGCTGCGCCGATGCGCGGGCGCACGACCCAGAAGCTGGTGTCCGAGACGGCGATGTTGGCGGCGAAGCGATCGAGCTGCACGCCCACCACGACCGCCTTGCGATCCGGGCGCAGCGACACCGTCCGGACCTTGCCGATCACGACTTCCTTGTAGCGGACGTCGGTCTTGCCGGCCTCGACGCCTTCGGCCGAAGCGAACTCGATCTCGATATGCGGGCCGACCAGGAAGACGTTGTGGACGAGGAGCGAGGCGCCGATCGCGATGGCCACCGCCGGCAGCAGCCACACCAGCGAGACGTTCCAGCGCCTCGCCTTGGCGATGCGCGGCTGCGGCAGCTCGGCCGCGATCGGCTGCGGCGCCGGCACAGGCGGCGGCAGGTCAGGCGGTGCGTCGGCCATCGCTGAGGTCGAACGACGTCGGAGCGGCGTCGGCGCCGTTCCAGATCAGGCGTGGGTCGAAGGCGAAGGTGGCGAGCATGGTCAGCACGACGACGCCGGCGAACGCCAGCAGCGCCGGGCCGGCCTCGACATTGGCGAGCGGGCCGAAACGGATCGTCGCGGCGAGCAGGACGACCACGTACACGTCGAGCATCGACCAGTGCCCCACCGCCTCGATCAGCCGGTAGAGCTTGGCGCGCTCGAGACGCCGCCAGTCGGGCGCATGGTCGGTTGTCCAGGCGAGCAGCGTGAGCACGCAGATCTTCAGCACCGGCACGGCGATGCTGGCGATGAAGACGATCGCCGAGAGCCCCCAGGAGCCGTCGTCCCACAGCTCGAGAATGCCGCCGATCAGCGTGTGCCGTTCGCGTTGCAACGCCGAGACCGTGGTCATGATCGGCAGCACATTGGCCGGCACGTAGAGAACCGCGGCGGCGATCACGCAGGCCCACGTGCGCTGCACGCTGAACGGCTGCCTGGCGCGCAGGACGTGGCCGCAGCGCGGGCAATGCTGGACCAGCTCGCCTTCGTCCTGCGCCGACAGGCGATTGGCCGACACCAGGCCGCAGCTGTCGCAGCCGAGCAGGCCCGGCTCGGCGTCGGCCCGGAGCCCTGCCGGTCCGCCCCTCACACCTGCCACCACAGGTGCTTGAGGCCGGCCGACTCGATCGCCGCGAACAGCAGCGTGACGCCGCCGAGCGCGAACAGGCCGGGGCCGGGCGCCGCGTCGGCCAGGCCGGCGAGGCGAACCAGCGACAGCAGCACGCCGATCGTGAACACCTCGACCATGTTCCAGCGGCCGACTTGACGCAATGTGCGGATGCAGAACGCGAAGCCCGGCGGCACTTGCCCCCTGACGATCGGCACGAGGACATAAAGGCGCAAGGCGATGAAGAGCGCCGGTGCGACCAGCGCGGTGAGCGCGGCGACGATGGCGACGATCTCCTGCCCTTCGTTCCAGGTCGCGACGATGGCTTGCGGCAGCGTCGCGCCCTCGGTCGCGCCGCGCAGACGCAGCGACAGCACATGGGTGCTGATGCCGATCAGGAACACCACGGCAGCGGTGATCGTCAGGGCCAGGAGCGTCGGGACCGACATCCGGTGGCCGCGCCCGAGCGTCGCCTCGCAGCGAACGCAGCGCGCCATCGTTCCCGCCTCCAGCGGGATCCAGCGGTGCGCCTTGCCGCACTGCTCGCACACCACCAGCGCGTCCTCTTCCCGGCTCATGGCCACTCCGACGCGCAACCGAAGGCGCGCACGGCCGGGATTATCACGGCGCCCTTGGACCTGCGCAGCGTGCCGACGCCGACCAGCTTCAGTCGCCGGCCCGAGCCAGCGCGAGCGAATGCGCCACCGGGCGAGTGACCGCGACGTTGCCGTGCGGCGCGGAGCTCATGTGCTCGGCGGCCTCGCTGCGCCGGCTCGCCGCGCGCTCCACCGCGCCGGCGACGACGCTGTAGAACACCGCGATCAGGATCAGCGCGCAGAGCGCAGCACCGCCGAGCGCTCCCTGTCGAATCCACGGCGTCGGAAGCTTCATGTGCTTATCCTGTTGATTGGCGATCGCGCCGGCCATCGGCCTGGCGTGCCTTTCGCCGCGGCGTCGACGTGGGCGGCCGCACCCGGCCGCTCGCCGGGAGGGGCGGCACCGCGACCGGCTCGATCCGATGGCTGGTCGGCGACGAGTTGAAGAACCAGCGCACGAACCGGTCGAGGCGGTCTGCCATCGGAGTCATGCCAAGTCCTTCATGACGGCAGCGTACGCGGCGCCTGGGCGCCCGTCCGCCGGTCGAGCGCGCCCCGAAGCGTCGGACGTTGCCTACCTGCACACACAGACGGTCGACGCGCCACTTTCCTACAGCCCTGTTCGTGCCTGTCGGATGGCCGGCGCGCGCCTTGCATGAGAGCCTGTCGGAACGTCACGCGCACAACTTCAGGGAGACGGCGTCATGCTCATCCGGATCGGCTACGACATCGAACTCGCCGTGGCCACGCCGATGGCGCTGATCTACCTGCTGCACGTGCACCCGTCGCGGCGTGACGACCTGGTCAAGCCCGAGAACGTGCAGGTCAGCGGCGGCCTTGTGCCCGAGGAATACATCGACAGCTTCGGCAACCATTGCGGCCGCATCAACGTGCCTCTCGGCATGGGCACGGTGCGCATCACCAACGACGCCGTGATCCGCGATTCGGGCGAGCTCGACGAGGTCAATGTCGACGCGCGCCAGCACGATCCCACCGAGTTGCCGTTCTCGACGCTGCAATTCCTGCTGCCGAGCCGCTATTGCGAGGTCGACAGCGAGCTGCTGAGCTTTGCCTGGAACCAGTTCGGCAGCACGCCGGCCGGCTGGCAGCGGGTGCAGGCGATCGTCGCCTTCGTCCACCAGCACCTGAGCTTCGACTACAAGACGGCGCGGCCGACGCGCACCGCCCTCGACGGCTACCGCGAGCGCCAGGGCGTCTGCCGCGACTTCACGCACCTCGCGATCACGCTCTGCCGCTGCATGAACATTCCGGCGCGCTACACGACCGGCTACCTCGGCGACATCGGCGTTGCGCCGGTGCCCGGGCCGATGGATTTCAGCGCCTGGTTCGAGGTGTTCCTCGGCGACCGCTGGTACACCTTCGACGCGCGGCACAACAGGCGGCGGATCGGCCGCATCGTCATGGCCCGCGGCCGCGACGCCGGTGACGTGCCGATCACGATGTGCTTCGGCCCGAGCACGCTGCTCAAGTTCGACGTCGTCACCGACGAGATGGCGGAGCCCGCCAGCCGGCAGATGGCGGCCTGACGCAACGTCCCACCCCCGGCGCGGCGCGACGCCGCGCTTCACACCAGGAGATCGAGATGGCAAGCACCCCGAACAAGGACCGCGTCCAGGGCGAAGGCGACTACGACGCGGCGCGCCGCTACGACAAGGCCGCCCGCGAATTCGCCGAGTCCGGCAAGGTCGAGCCGGCAGCGCACGAGGCGGCGCCCGACTCGCCGCAACAGGCCGAGGAGATGAAACGCGCCGAAGAGATCGGCAAGTCGCACTCGAAGGGCGATGACGCCCCGAAGAGCGTCAAGCGCAAGGCCTGAATCAGCGCGACGCGCCGGCCGCCGCGGCCGCACTGGCCGCACCGACCCCGATCGCCGCCGGCGGAATGTGCACCGATTTCGGCGTCAGCGTCGCCGCCGGGATCGCGCCGCTCGTCTTGACCAGAGCCGCACACTGGGCGCCGGCCCGCTTGGCCGCATCCTTCGCGCCGGGATCGACGAACGGGATGATCGCGGCGAGCGGATTGAGCAGCGCGAGAAGGGCCGAGGCGCCCGCCTTGGTCGCGAGCTTGCCCAGCTCGACCGACACGGTCGGCTTGCCGAGCATCCCTTTGACGTGGATCGGCGTGCGCAACGTCAGCGGGCTGAAGTCCTTCGGCGAGACGACGGCGCGCAGGTCCATCGCCTCGGTCTTCAGCGAGACCGTGCCGTCGATCCAGATCGTCGAGTCCCTGGTGTTGATCACGAACACCTTGGGCTGCGCCACGCCCTTGACGACGTCGAGGTCGGCGACGTTGCACAGGATCGGCAGCGCATCGTCGCCCTTGACCAGGACGCCGAGCGCCTGGGCGATGTCGACGCCGGCGGCTTCGACCGCCACGTGCGAGATCGCGGCGTCGCGCAGGTGGATGCGAATGTCGCCCTCGAGGCTGGCCAGGATCTCCGCGCTCGAGCGCCCTGCACCCTTGACCTTGACCAGCGCATCGAGCTTGCCCGACACGTAGGGCGGCAGGTCCTTGGCGCGCTTCAGGCGCAGCCACTGCGCCAGGTTGATGCCGAGCGCGCGCATGTCGGCGGTCCAGAGCGCCTGCTCGCCGCGGCCGTCGAGCTGCAGGTAGCCGAGCAGGCGGCCCTCGGCCGTCGTGCCTTCGAAATCGGCGATGGTCAGCACGCCATCGGCGAGCAGGATGTGCGCACGCACCGGCCGCAGCGGCTCGATGATGGTCGTGCCCGGGTCGAACACGCCGATGTCGACGACGACGTTGGCGTCCATCGCCCGCAGCGAGGGCAGATCGAATTTCTTGTCCGGAATCACGCGGTCGCCGGACGCGGTCTTGGCGTTGACCTGCACGTCGTTGCTGCCGGTCTGCGTACCGACCGCGGGGCCCAGGTCGGCGAGCACCAGGCTGGCGCCGCCGAGTCGGCCGGAGAGCAGCGGCACCTTGGGGTTCTGGTCGTACGTGAATGCGCCGTTCAGATGGCTGCTGCCAATCGATGCATCGTCGAAGACGGCTTTCCAGACGCGGCCGTCCTTCATCAGCGAGCCGTGCGTCTTGAAGGCAGGCGTCGTCGGCAAGGTGACGCCGAGCGGATCGCCAACCGCGGCCAGCGACGGGCCGCTCACGATGAAGTGCCCCTGCAGGCCGGCGAAGTGCAGCGGATCGGTGGTGCTGCCTTCGAACGACAGGCTGGCGCGCCCGATCGTCGCGACCAGGCTCAGCGGCTGCGCGTGCGCGTCCTTGCCTTCGGCGAAGAGGCCGAGCACGCCGGCGGTGCGCAGGTCGACCAGCACCGGGAGCTTGCGATACTGGCCCGCCGCGTTCAGGCGCAGGCCGCTTTCTCCGGGGGCGAGGCTGACCGCAGCGGCCGGCGAGCTCGCCGACGACGCGGCCCCGCCGGCGCGCACGACGATTCCCTGCGCGCCGCTGGCCGAGCCCGACGGCACGCCCGAACCGGCCAGGCCGGCCGACGCGGCCGAGGTCGAGGCCTCGGCGCCGGGCGCGCTGCCGTCGCTCAGCGCGAACCGTGCATCGATGCCGGCAGGCAGGATCGCATCGTTGTAGACGACATGGCCGTCGCCGACACGCAGGCTTCCGAAGGTCGGCAACGCCGACGGCTTCGCGTTGTCGTCGGTCGTTTTCCTGGTGCCGAATTGCCACGAAGCCCGGCCGTCGGCGAGCCGCTCGAGCGTGCCGTCGAGCTCGCTCGCTTCGAGCTCGGCGATGTGCAACGGCTGGCCGCGCCAGGCACGGAACAGGTCGATGTAGCCGAGCTTGAGGCGCGCGTCCCTGGCGAGCAGCATGTGCGGCGCCTGGCTCCAGGCTGGCGCGCCGATCTCGATCGACGCCGCCTGGATGCGAACGCTGCCGATCAGGCCGATGCGAACCCGCCGGTCGCTGTCATCGCCGAACGCGACGCGCCGGTCGAGCGTGCTCGACAGCCAGTGCTGCACCGGAGAGACGAGGAACGGCCAGCCAGCCGCCTCGCAGGCGCCAATGACGACGACGAGCGCGACCAGGACCGCGAGCGACAGCAGCGGCCAGCGCACGCCGCCGCGCCATGCGGCCAGCGGGCTTCTCATCGGAACGCCTCGAATGTCATCGAATGCCTGGTGTCGGTGGAAATCGATTCTCTGCGCTGCCGCGAGGCCGCCTATCGGTTGCGGGCGGCGCCTGCTGTGGGCACCTTCCTACAACCGCAACGGCAGCACCTCAGGATTGAGCGCCGTGGGCGGCCGCAGCGCATCGGGCCGGCCGCCGAGCGCGGCGATCAGGTTGTCGGCGGCGAGATGGGCCATCGCCTTGCGCGTCGGCAGACTGGCGCTGGCGATGTGCGGCGTCAGCACGACGTTGCGAAGCGCGAGCAGGTCGGGGTGCACGGTCGGCTCGCCCTCGAACACGTCGAGACCGGCGGCGGCGATGGTGCCGCTGCGCAGGGCCTGTGCCAGCGCGGCGTCGTCGACGATGCCGCCACGGGCGATGTTGGTGAGCGTCGCGCCCGGCTTCATGCGCGCGAGCTCCGCGGCGCCGACCAGATGATGCGATTCGGCGCTGTAGGGAACGACGATGACGAGGTGGTCGGCCTCGGCCAGCAGCGCCTCCTTGCCGACGTAGCGCGCGCCGAGATCGGCCTCGACGGCGGCGTCGAGGCGCGAGCGGTTGTGATAGATCACCGGCATGCCGAAGCCGTGCGCGCCGCGCCTGGCGATGGCGCGGCCGATCCGCCCCATGCCGAGGATGCCGAGGGTCGCGCCGTGCACGTCGGCGCCGGCGAACAGGTCGACGCTCCACTTCGTCCACTCGCCGCGGCGCAGGAAATGCTCGCTCTCGGTGATGCGCCGCGCCGTCGCCATCATCAATGCGAAGCCGAAGTCGGCCGTGGTCTCGGTCAGCACGTCGGGCGCGTTCGAGACGAGCACGCCGCGCGCGGTGCAGGCCGGCACGTCGATGTTGTTGTAGCCGACGGCCATGCTGCAGACGGCGCGCAATTGCGGGCAGGCGGCGAGCAAGGCAGCGTCGACCGGCTGCGTGCCGGTGACGAAGACGCCGGCCTTTCCCTGCAGGCGCGCGATCAGCTCGTCCCTGCTCCAGACATCGTCGGCGTCGTTGGCCTCGACCTCGAAGTGCTCGCGCAGGCGATCGAGAACCTCGGGAAAGATGCGTCGACAGACGAGAACGGAAGGTCGCATGGCGGATCTCACTCGATGAAATGGACGAAGCGCGAGACCGGCTCGCGCTCGGTGACGAGGCTGTTCTCGATCGCCTGCGGGTCGCCGTAGCCGAGCGACATGCCGCAGACGAGCTGCTCGTTCTCGGGCGCGCCGACGGCCGGCATGATGATGCGGTGGAACTGCGTGAACGCCGCCTGTGGGCAGGTGTCGAGGCCATGGCCGCGCGCCGCGACCATGACGCTTTGCAGGAACATGCCGAAGTCGAGCCAGCTTCCCTGCCGCATGATGCGGTCGATCGTGAACATCAGCCCGACCGGCGCGCCGAAGAACTCGTAGTTGCGCGCGTGCTGCGCATGCATGCGCTCCTTGTCGTGCTTGGCGATGCCGAGCAGCCCGTACAGATCCCAGCCGACCTTGCGGCGCCGGTCGAGGAAGGGCGACTTCCACTCGGTCGGGTAGTACGCGTATTCCTCGGTGTGGCTCGCTCGCTCGGCCGGATCGTCGTAGGCGGCGACGATGCGCCGCGAGAGATCGCGCTTCGCCTGGCCCGTCAGCACGTAGACGTTCCAGGGCTGCGTGTTCGTTCCGGAAGGCGCACGCGCCGCGACATCGAGGATCGCCTCGACGAGCGGACGCTCGACGGGCCGTTGCAGATAGGCGCGGATCGAGCGGCGCGACCTGATCGCGTCGTCGACGGCGCGCGTGGATGCGGTCGTGACGGTCATTCGAGCTCTTCCAGGGCGGCGCGCAGCGGCGCCGGCAAGGACACCGGCCGGCGCGTCGCCCGGTCGACGTAGACGTGGACGAAGTGGCCGCGCGCGGCCGTCTGCGCCGCGTCGACGGCGAAGATGCCGATCTCGTAGCGCACGCTCGACGTGCCGATGCGCGCGACGCGCACGCCCGCCTCGAGCGCCTGCGGATAGGCGAGCGGCGTGAAGTAGTTGCAGGCCGTCTCGACGACGAAGCCGATCACCGCGCCGTCCCGCGGATCGAGCGCGCCGGCCTCGATCAGAACGCCGTTGACGACCGTGTCGAACAGGCTGTAGTAGACGACGTTGTTGATGTGGCCGTAGATGTCGTTGTCCATCCAGCGCGTCGTCAGCGCGACGAAGCGGCGGTAGGCGGCGCGCGGCACGGCCTGGAGCCGGCTGCTGCCGGCGGACTCGTTGGAAGCGGGATCGTGGGAGCGGGTCATCGGCGCGCATTGTTCCATTCATGCCGGGAAGTCGTCGCGGCGCGCAGCGTCGGGGCCTGCTGAAAAGCTCGGCGCCAGCCTCGTTATAGAGGCTTGAATCTAAAGTGGTGCAATGCAGCATTCCGGCCTTGCAATGGCCGTTTTTAGCTGTATATTTACGTCATGTTGCAGTGCAGCATAAAGAGTTGATGAAGATCCATCGTCCTCTTCCCAATCACATTCCAGGAGACCCCTCATGATGACCGTCGAACAAGTGATGACCGCCCACAAGTCCAATGTCGAAACCCTCTACGGCCTGACCGGCCTCGCCTTCGAAGGCGTCGAGAAGCTGATCGAGCTGAACATCCAGGTCGCCAAGACCGCGATGAGCGAAGCCGCCGGCACGACCAAGGCCGCCCTGTCCGTCAAGGACGCGCAAGAACTCGTCGCCCTGCAAGCCAGCTTGCTGCAACCCGCCGCCGAGAAGGCAGCCGCCTACAGCCGTCTCGTGTACGAGATCGTCTCGACGACCGGCGCCGAAGTCGGCCGCGTTGCCGAAGCGACCGCTGCCGATGCGCAAGCCAAGCTCGTGGCTGTCGTCGACACCGCCGTCAAGAACGCGCCGGCTGGCACCGAGAACGCCGTGGCGCTGGTGAAGTCGGCTGTCGCCGCTGCCAACAACGCCTTCGAAGGCGTGCAGAAGGCGAGCAAGCAAGCTGCCGAAGTTGCTGAAGCGAACTTCCAGGCGATGTCGTCGACCGCTGTCCGCGCGACCCACGCCGCGAGCAAGTCGAAGCGCGCCGCCTGAGCGTTAGCCAAGAGAACGCGCCGTGCGAACGGCGCGCGAAAAGGCCCGGCTTGTCCGGGCTTTTTCTTTGTCCGGACGTTGCGCGCTCGCTCAGAGACGGCTCTTCGCGGCGAGCAGGCCGCGGATCTCGGCGACATGCGCGAGCGCGATCTCGCGGCCGGCCTTGATCGATTGGCGCCGCGTCGTGAAATCGGCGCCGGAGACACCGGCGAGGCTCGGCTGCAGCACGACATCGGCATCCTTCAGCTCGAAGGTCTTGATGGTGCGGCCCATGATCGCGAAGGTCTGCAGCAGCATGCGCGCCGCATCGCCGGTGGCGTTGCCTTCGGGCATGGCCGAGATGTCGACGGCGATCACGAACTCCGCGCCCATGGCACGCGCGTGATGCACCGGCACCGGCGCCGAGAGGCCGCCGTCGACGTATTCGTGCTGGCCGATCCGCACCGGCTGGAACACGGCCGGCACGGCGCTGGAGGCACGCACCGCCGTCCCGGTGTCGCCGCGCTGGAACAGGATGCCCAGGCCGCTGTCGAGATCGGTCGCGGCGATGCCGAGCGGAATGCGCATCTGCTCGATCATGCGGCCGCCGGTGTGCTCGCGCACGTAGCGCGCCAGCGCCTCGCCGCGGATCAGGCCGCGGCCCGGATACGACCAGTCGGCGAACGCCGTCTCGTCCATCG
>DAIMIM010000032.1:0-14692 GCA_036722755.1 Caldimonas sp.
CGCGCGCCGCGCCGAGGTACCGCGCTTCGAGATGGCGCCTGAAGTGCAGCGGATTGAGGGGCTCGCCGCTCGAGCGGCGGACGAGCTCCGGTGTGGTCCAGCGGCTGGCCTGCAGCCAGATACGCTCGCGCAGCCAGTCGAAGACCGGCGACAGATCGCCTACGGCGATGTGCTGGTCGAGGTCGCGCCTGGCCAGCCGCATCGACGCGAACCACTGCGCCGCGTACATCGCACCGAGCGTGTAGCAGGGAAAGTAGCCGAACAGGCTGGCGCTCCAGTGCACGTCCTGCATGCAGCCGTTGGTGTAGTTGCCGCGCGTGTCGATGCCGAGCAGCGACTTCATCTGCTCGTCCCACAGCGCCGGAATGTCCTCGGCCTCGATCTCGCCTTCGATCAGGCGCTTCTCGATGCCGTAGCGCAGGATGACGTGCGCGGGATAGGTGAGCTCGTCGGCGTCGACACGGATGAAGCCGGGCTCGACGCGGGTCAGCAGGCGATGCAGGTTGGCCGGCTCGAACGCCGGCTGCGATCCGAAGTGCCTGGTCAGCAGCGGTGCGACGAGCCCGGCGAAACCGGCGCTGCGGCCAAGCTGCATCTCGAACGAGAGACTCTGGCTCTCGTGGATTCCCATCGAGCGCGCACGTGCCACCGGCTGGCCGAGCAGCGCGCGCGGCAGGTTCTGCTCGTAGCGCGCATGGCCGGTCTCGTGGACCGTGCCCATCAGGCTGCGCACGAAATCGTCCTCGCGATAGCGCGTCGTCAGTCGCGTGTCCTCAGGAACGCCGCCGCTGAACGGATGGGCGCTTTCGTCGAGGCGGCCGGCTTCGAAATCGAAGCCGAGCAAGGCCATGGCGTCGCGGCTGAGCGCGCGCTGTGCGGCGAGCGGGAACGGGCCGACTGGCTCCACCACCGTCTCACCGGCCTGCTTGTCGCGCGCTGCGCGCACCAGCGACGGCAGCCACGTCTGCAGGTCGCCGAACAGGCGATCGACATCCGCGCTCGTCGCGCCCGGCTCGTACTGATCCATCAAGGCGTCGTACGGTGACAGTCCGCTCGCCTCGCCGAGGTGCTTCGCTTCCTCGCGCGCCAGGCGCAGCACCTCGCGCAGGTTGGGCAGAAAGCCGCTCCAGTCGTTGGCTGGCCGCTGCGTGCGCCAGGCGTGCTCGCAGCGCGAGGCCGCGAGCGACTTGGCTTCGACGAGCGAAGCCGGCAGCGCATTCGAGCTCGCCCAGTCGCGTCGCAGCTCGCGCAGGTTCGCACGGCGGGCCTCGTCGAGCGCTTCGGCGTCGGCTTGCGACAGTAGCTCGGCGAGACGCGGCTCGGTGCGCAGGCCGTGCAGCAACGCGTCCATTTCGGCGAGCGCGTCGGCGCGCGCCTGATTGCCCTTGGGCGGCATCATCGCCGAGCGATCCCAGCCGGCGATCGAGGAGAGATGGCCGAGGCGATGCAGGCGGCCCCACGTCCGGGTCAGCTCGTCGTAGGCGGCGGTCGTCATGGTGCAGATCCTTCGAACAACTCAGTGGACATAGCGGCCGGGCCAGAGCCACAGCACGCCGGCGGTCATGACGGCGTAGCGCCCGAACTTGCCGATGGTCATGTAGAGCACGCAGGGCCAGAACGGCAGCTCCAGCCAGCCGGCGACGGCGCACAACGGGTCGCCGACGATCGGCAACCAGGACAGCAGGCAGGCCTTGGGCCCGAACCGCCGCAGCCACGCCAGGGCCCGGCCTTCGGGGTGCTTGTGCGTGGCATGCTCGTAGGCGCGCTCGGCGCCATAGCCCATCCACCAGGTGAGCGCACCGCCGAGGGTTGCGCCGACGGTGGCGACGAGGACGGCCGGCCAGAACATCTCCGGGTTCAGCTTGACCAGCGCGAAGACCGCCGGCTCCGAGCCCAGCGGGACCAGCGTCGAGGCGATGAAGGCGATGAAAAAGACCGTCGACAGGCCCACCTCGGGCAGCGCCAGCATGCGCATCGTCCAGTCGAGCCAGGCGTCCATCGGATTGATTATCGACAGGCGCCGGCTAGGGTCGCACCGAGGGGGAACGGCAAAATCGCACCGCTATACTCTGCCTCGTTTTTCAGCACATCCGCCGTCCCCTCCCATGCGCATCGGCCACTTCACGCTGGCGAACCATCTGTTCGCCGCGCCGATGGCGGGGGTCACCGACCGGCCCTTCCGGCAACTGTGCAAGCGTCTCGGCGCCGGCTACGCGGTGAGCGAGATGGTGACCTCGCGCAAGGACCTGTGGGCCAGCCTGAAGACGAGCCGGCGCGCCAACCACGACGGCGAGAGCTCGCCGATCGCGGTGCAGATCGCCGGCACCGACGCGGCGATGATGGCCGAGGCGGCGCTCTACAACATCGACCGCGGCGCCCAGATCATCGACATCAACATGGGCTGTCCGGCGAAGAAGGTCTGCACCAAGTGGGCGGGCTCGGCGCTGATGAAGGACGAGCCGCTGGCGCTCGAGATCGTCGAGGCCGTCGTCGCCGCCTGCGCGCCGCACGGCGTGCCGGTGACCTTGAAGATGCGCACGGGCTGGTGCGCCAGCGAGAAGAACGCGGTGCGCCTGGCGCGCGCCGCCGAGTCGGCGGGCGTCGCCATGATCGCGGTGCACGGTCGCACGCGCGAGCAGGGCTACGGCGGCCATGCCGAGTACGAGACGGTCGCCGCGGTAAAGCGCGCGGTCGGCGTGCCGGTCGTCGCCAACGGCGACATCGATTCGCCGCGCAAGGCGCGCGACGTGCTCGCGCAGACGGGTGCCGACGCGATCATGATCGGCCGTGCCGCGCAGGGCCGGCCCTGGATCTTCGGCGAGATCGCGCACTTCCTGGCGACCGGCGACGACGCCCCGCCGCCGCGCGTCGCCGACGTCCGCGAGTGGCTGCTCGAGCACCTGGTCGATCACCACCATCTGCACGGCGAGCACTCCGGCGTGCGCAGCGCGAGAAAGCACATCGGCTGGACCTTGCGCGGCTTGCCCGGCGGCGACGCGTTCCGTGCCGAGATGAACCGGATCGACGACTGCGACGCGCAACTGCGCGCCGTGGCCGCCTGGTTCGACGCGCTGGCCGACGTCCGGTCGCACATGCCCGCGATCGGCTCCGACGTGCCCGCCAGCGAAGGCGCCGCGGCCCTTTGCGCCGCCCTCCATTGAAGAGCCGGGACAGCAGATGGCGAAAACGATCCACATCGAGGATTGCGTGCGCGAGAGCCTGGAGAGCTACTTCAAGGACTTGCGCGGCGTTCCGCCGGCAGCGATGTACGAGATGATCCTGCGCGTCGTCGAGCGGCCGCTGTTCGAGACGGTGATGCAGCACGCCGAGGGCAATCAGAGCCGCGCCGCCGAATGGCTCGGCATCAATCGCAACACGCTTCGCCGCAAGCTGCTCGAGCACAAGCTCATCAAGTGACGCCGCAGTCCATGGCGGCGTCCCGCCGCTGCTCCGAAAGGCAGAGATGCACGCGCTGATCTCCGTTTCAGACAAGACCGGCATCGTCGCGCTGGCGCGGGCGCTGGCCGCGCTCGGCACGACGATCCTCTCGACCGGCGGCACCGCCAGGCTGCTCGCGGGCGCCGGCATCGCCGTCACCGAGGTCGCCGAGCACACCGGCTTTGCGGAGATGCTCGACGGCCGCGTCAAGACGCTGCACCCGACGATCCACGGCGGCTTGCTGGCCCGGCGCGACCTGCCCGAGCACGTGGCGGCGATCGAGCGGCACGGCATCGCGCCGATCGATCTGCTCGTCGTCAATCTCTATCCGTTCGAGGCCACCGTGGCCAGGCCGGATTGCACGCTTGCCGACGCGATCGAAAACATCGACATCGGCGGCCCGGCGATGGTCCGCTCGGCGGCGAAGAATTGGCGCGACGTCGCGGTGCTCACCGACGCCTCGCAATACGGCGGCGTGCTCGACGAGCTGAGGTCGCGCGGCGCGGTCTCGGCCGAGACGAAATTCGCGTTGGCCGTGGCCGCCTTCAACCGCATCGCCGACTACGACGCCGCGATCAGCGACTACCTCTCGTCGCTCGCCGGGCCGACCGACGGCGTGCCGGCGCGCTCGGAATTTCCGGCACAGATCAACGGCCACTTCGTCAAGGTGCAGGACTTGCGTTACGGAGAAAATCCGCACCAGCGGGCGGCGTTTTATCGAGACATGCATCCTGCCGCCGGCTCGCTGGTCGGCGCGGTGCAGCTGCAGGGCAAGGAGCTCTCGTACAACAACATCGCCGACGCCGACGCGGCGTGGGAATGCGTCAAGAGCGTTGCCGCGTCGGGCAGCGGGATCGATGCGGCGTTCGCCTGCGTCATCGTCAAGCACGCCAACCCGTGCGGCGTCGCGATCGGCGCCTCGAGCGCCGAGGCGTACGCCAAGGCGTTGAAGACCGATCCGACTTCCGCCTTCGGCGGCATCATCGCCTTCAACGCCGAGGTGGATCGCAGCTGCGCCGAGCTCGTCGCCAAGCAGTTCGTCGAAGTGCTGATCGCGCCGGGCTACACCGACGACGCGCTGGCCGTGTTCGCGGCGAAAGCAAACGTGCGCGTCCTGCGCATCGCGCTGCCGCCGGGCGGTGGCGCGGGAAATCTCTACGACACGAAGCGGGTCAACTCCGGGCTGCTCATGCAGACCGCGGACAACCACGAGCTGGTCCCGGGCGATCTCAAGTTCGTGACGACGAAGCGCCCGACCGACGAGCAGCTGCGTGACCTGATGTTCGCCTGGAAGGTCGCCAGGTTCGTCAAGAGCAACGCCATCGTCTACTGCGGCGGTGGCATGACGCTCGGTGTCGGCGCCGGGCAGATGAGCCGCGTCGACTCGTCGCGCATCGCCTCGATCAAGGCCGAGGCCGCCGGCTTGTCGCTGGCCGGCTCGGCCGTGGCCAGCGACGCGTTCTTCCCGTTCCGCGACGGCCTCGACGTGGTCATCGACGCCGGCGCCACGTCGGTCATCCAGCCCGGCGGTTCGATGCGCGACGACACGGTCATCGCAGCCGCGAACGAGCGCGGCATCGCCATGGTGCTGACCGGCGTGCGCCATTTCCGGCATTGAGCAGCGCCCCCACGCTCCCTGCGGTCACTGCCCCCCGAGGGGGCGTCGGCGCCCTTGGGGCGGCCCGGCGGGCACCGGTCGCTTGAAGCTCCCCGAAGTCGCCGGCCTCGCCCTCGCCTTCGTCGCGCGGCTCATCACCGGGGCGCAAGGCCACTGGTACGGCGCCCCGCCGAAGGCCGAGCAGCGCATCTACTTCGCGAACCACCAGAGCCACTTCGACTGGGTCCTGATCTGGGCATCGCTGCCGCGCGAGCTGCGTGCGGTGACGCGGCCGATCGCGGCGCGCGACTACTGGACCTCGACGCCGCTCAAGCACTGGATCACGCGCGAGATCTTCAACGCCGTGTACGTGAGTCGCGAGCGCAAAGACGCGGAAGATCCGCTCGAGCCGCTCCTGGAGGCGCTGCGCCACGGCGACTCGCTCGTCATCTTTCCTGAAGGCACGCGTGGCCACGCCGGCGATCCGGCGCCGTTCAAGTCGGGCCTGTACGCGCTGGCGCTGGCCTTTCCCGAAGTGCAGCTGATCCCGGCCTGGATCGACAACGTGCAGCGCGTCATGCCCAAGGGCGAGGTCGTGCCCGTGCCGATTCTGTGCACCGTGACCTTCGGCGCACCGCTCTCGCTGCTGCCGGCAGAAGACCGCCGCGTCTTTCTGGACCGTGCCCGTGCCGCGGTGATCGCCTTGCGCGAGGTCGCCTGATGGGCCTGCGCGATCTCTCGGTCTCGCACCAGGTCGGGCTGCTGTTCGTCGCGCTCTTCGGTGTCCTCGCGCTGGTGACGCTCGTCACCTTCGTCCGGTCGTTCGGCGCGCCCGGCCCGGAGCGGCGGACATTGCAGGAGAGCTTCGTCCGCGGGCTGCGCGCGGTCTGGATCGGCGCGACGATCTTCTGGATCTCGTGGGCGGCCGGCCCCTTCGTCTCCACCCTGCTGTTCGGCTTCGTCTCGTTCCTGGCGCTGCGCGAGTTCGTGACGCTGACGCACACGCGCCGGGGCGATCACCGCAGCCTGCTGCTGGCCTTCTTCGTCGTCCTGCCGCTCCAATACGTGCTGGTCGGAACCCGGCTCTTCAACGCCTTCACCGTCTTCATCCCCGTCTACGTGTTCTTCGCCATTCCGGTCGTCAGCGCGCTCGCCAACGATCCGTTTCATTTCCTCGAGCGCACCGCCAAGATCCAGTGGGGCATCACCGTCTGCGTCTACGGCCTCAGCCACACGCCCGCGCTGTTGCTGCTCGACTTGCCGAACTGGCGCGAACGCGGCGCCTTCCTCGTCTTCTATCTGGTCATCGTCGTCGCCACGGCGCAACTCGCCCAGGAGCTGGCGAGCCGACGGCTGCGCCGGCGGCCGGTGGCGCGCGCCATCAGCCGCTCGTTCTCGTGGCGCGCCTGGCTCGCCGGCGCCGCTGCCGCAGCGGTGGTCGGCGCCCTGCTCTACTGGACGACGCCCTTCAAGCCCTTGCCGTCGATGGCCATGGGCGCGATCGCGGGCGCCACCGGCACGCTCGGACAGTTCGTCATGGATGCGCTCAAGCGCGACGCCGGCGTGCGCACCTGGAGCGGCCGCGCGTCCGTCACAGGTGCGGTGGGGCTGCTCGACCGGGTCGCGCCGCTGTGTTTCGCGGCGCCGGTCTTCTTTCACTCGGTCCGCTGGTACTTCGGGATATGAGGCGCCCGCGCGTGCGTCGATAGATGGAGTCCAATCGCTGCATGCGCGTCCTCGGCATCGACCCCGGTCTCCGCACGACGGGTTTCGGCGTCGTCGAGAAAAACGGCGCCACATTGCGCTACATCGCCAGCGGAACGATCCGCACCGATGCCGCCGCGCTGCGCGACCTGCCGGGGCGCCTGAAGATCATCTTCGAGGGCGTTCGCGAAGTGGCGGCGCGCTATGCGCCCACCTGCGCCTCCGTCGAGATCGTCTTCGTCAACGTCAACCCGCAGTCGACGCTGCTGCTCGGCCAGGCGCGCGGTGCGGCGCTCTCGGCTCTGGTGGCGCACGAGCTCAGCGTCTCCGAGTACACGGCGCTGCAGATGAAGCGCGCCATCGTTGGGCACGGCCACGCGAAGAAGGAACAAGTGCAACAAATGGTGATGCGACTGCTGTCGCTGCCCGGGATTCCGGGAAAGGACGCCGCCGACGCGCTCGGTCTGGCCATCTGCCATGCCCACGCGGCGAGCAGCTTCGCGGCGATCGAGCGCAGCGCGGTGCTCGCACCGCGAAGTTCGGCGCGCTACCGGCAGGGACGTAGCTTCTAGGCGGCCCGGATCCGGGCGGGGCTCGGCGACAATCGGCGCCCCATGTATGCCCTCTTCGAAGACGGCGGCAAGTTCCACGCCGGCCGGGTCATGAGCGAGACCGACAGCTCGATGCAGATCGAGCTCGCCTCGGGCAAGCGCGTCAAAGCCAAGGCCGCCAGCGTGCTGCTGAGGTTCGCCAGCCCCGATCCCGATGCGCTCCTCTCGGCGGCGGGAACGATCGCGGGCGAGATCGACCTCGACCTGGCGTGGGAGTTCGCCCCCGATGCCGAATTCGGATTCGCCGACCTGGCCCGCGACTACTTCGGCGCGGCCAGCGGCACGCCGCAACAGGCCGCCGCCTTGCTCGGCCTGTTCGGTGCGCCGCATTACTTTCGCCGGCTCGGCAAGGGCCGTTTCAAGAAAGCCCCCGAAGAGACGGTGAAGGCGGCCCTGCTCGGCATCGAACGCAAGAAGCAGATCGCTGCGCAGGTCGACGCCTGGGCCACGGAGCTCGTCGCGGGCGCCTGCCCACCGGCCGTGCGCGAGCAGCTCTATCGCATTCTCTTCAAGCCCGACAAGAACGCGCCCGAGTACAAGGCGGTCGTCGACGCGTCGCGACGCGCCGGCATCGCGCCGCTCGAGCTGCTCAAGGCCGCCGGCGCGATCACGTCGGCGTATCAATTCCACTGGCGGCGATTCCTGTTCGAGCAATTTCCGAAGGGCACGGCGTTCCCGGCGTTCGAGGTGCCGGCTGTCCGGGAAGACCTGCCGCTCGCCGACGCCCTAGCCTTCTCGATCGACGACTCGGCGACCACGGAAATCGACGATGCGTTGTCGGTGCGCGGCCTCGGCAGCGGCCGGGTCGTGCTCGGCATCCACATCGCCGCGCCGGCGCTGGCGATGGCGCCCGACTCGGCCGTCGACAAAATCGCGCGCAGCCGCCTGTCGACGGTCTACATCCCCGGCCACAAGCTGACCATGCTGCCCGACGCGGTGGTCGAGGCCTTCACGTTGAAGCAGGGCGCCGAGGCCCCCGTCATCTCGCTCTACGTCACGCTCGACGAGTCGACGCTGCAGACGCTTGCGACCGAGACCCGGCTCGAGCGCATCCTCATCGCCGCCAACCTGCGCCACGACCGGCTCGATGCCGACGTGAACGAAGCGACCCTCGCGGCAGGCCTGCCCGCCAGCGTGCCATTCGCGGCCGAGCTGACCTTTCTGCACGGCCTGGCGCGCCATTTGAAGGCAGGGCGCGAGGTCGTCCGCGGCAAGCCGGAAAACTTCAACCGACCCGACTACGCCTTTCGCATCGACACCGCGGACGGCGCGGCGATCGAAGGCGACGAGCACGTCGAGATCGTGCCGAGGCAGCGTGGCTCGCCGCTCGACCTGATCGTCGCCGAATCGATGATCCTCGCCAACAGCACCTGGGGCGGCTGGCTCGCCGAATGCGGCGTGCCGGCGATCTATCGCAGCCAGGCCAGCCTGGCGCCGGGCATCAAGGTGCGCATGGGCACGCGGCCCGGGCCGCATGCCGGCATCGGCGTTGCCCAGTACGCCTGGGCGACCTCGCCGCTGCGCCGCTACGTCGACCTCGTCAACCAGTGGCAGCTGATCGCCTGTGCCCGGCACGGTCGCACCGCGGCGCTGGCCGCGCCCTTCAAGGCCAGGGACGTGCAACTGCTGGCCATCGTCGCCGACTTCGACGCCGCGTACACGGCCTACAACGCCTTCCAGTCGGCGATCGAGCGCTACTGGTCGCTGCAGTTCCTCCGCCAGCACGGCAGCGTCGAGCTCGATGCCGCGGTGATGAAGGACGGGCTGGTCCGCGCCGAGACGCTGCCGCTCGTCTTTCGTGCCGTCGGCGCGGAGTCGCTGGCCCGCGGCGCGCCCGTGCGGGTGCGCATCGGCGCGATCGATCTGCTCACGCTCGACATGCAGGCCAGCGTCTCGGCCAGGCTCGGCGCCGAAACGCCGGCGCATGCGGCCGCAGCCGGCGATGCGGCGGACGACGACGACGCCGCTGCGGTCGGCCCGTTGACCATCGCCCTCGACGTCTCCGAAGGCGCCGTCGACGCCGAGCCCGCAGCCGAAGCGGCCCCGGCGCCGGCGTGACCTGGCGATGCTCGGTCGACTCTCGACGCTGCAGCTCGCGTTGATCGCCTCGGTCGGCGTGCACGGCGTGCTGCTGGCCGTGCGCTTCGTCGATCCCGAGGGCTTCAACCGCATGTTCCAGGAGACGCCGCTCGAGGTCATCCTCGTCAACTCGCGCTCCGGCGAGGCACCGGAAAAGGCGCAAGCCATCGCCCAGGCCAGCCTGGCTGGAGGTGGCGATTCCGACGCCGGCCGTGCGACCTCGCCGCTGCCGCCCTCGGCCTTCACCGAGCTCGGCGATGCCAACGAAGAGACCAGGAAGCAGATCGAGCAAATGCAGGAGACGCAGCAGCAACTGCTGACGTCGGCGCGACGCGAGCTGGCGCTGCTGCCGGCAACCGATCCGCTGCGCGACCAGGGCACGCCCGACGAGCGCGAGCAGGAAGATCGCCGCCGCCAGCTCGTCGACAAGCTGGCCGAGATCGAGAAGCGCATCAACGAGGAGAACGCGCGGCCGAAGAAGCGCTACATCAGCCCGGCCACGCGCGAGGCGGTCTACGCGCTGTACTACGACCAGCTGCGCCGCAAGATCGAGGACCGCGGCACGCGCAACTTTCCCGAGAACCAGGGCCACAAGCTCTATGGCGAGCTGACCATGAACGTCACCGTCGATGCCGACGGCCGCGTCGTCGAGACCGAGGTCGTCCGCGGCTCGGGATCGAAAGTGCTCGACCGTCGCGCCATCGCCATCGTCGCTGCGGCGGCGCCCTATGGGCGTTTCACGCTGGCGATGCACAAGAACGCCGACCAGCTCGTCATCACGTCGCGATTCAAGTTCACCCGCGACGAGAATCTCGAGACGACGCTGAGCTCTCAATGAGCATGCCGCCGACGGTCGTCGCGAGCACCGCGTGAACCGCTACGCGGTGGCCGGCAGCCCGGTCGAGCACAGCCAGTCGCCTTTCATCCACGCCGAGTTTGCGCGGCAGACCGGCGAGGCGCTGATTTACGAGCGGCTGCCCTGCGCACGCGATGCCTTCGCGGCGACCGTGCGCGCGTTCGCCGACGGCGGAGCAAGCGGTTGCAACGTGACCTTGCCGTTCAAGTTCGAAGCCTTCGATCTGGCCGCGAAGACCACCGAACGTGCCGCACTCGCCGGCGCATGCAACACCTTGCGCTTCGACACCGATGGCTGGTTCGGCGACAACACCGACGGCGCCGGCCTGGTCCGCGACATCGAAGCCAACGCCGGGGTGGCACTGCGCGGTGCGCGGGTGCTGCTGATCGGCGCCGGGGGCGCGGCCGCGGGCGTGATCGGCCCGCTCGCCGCCGCCGGGGCCAGGGAAATCGTCGTCGCCAACCGGACGGTCGCGCGTGCCCGTGCCCTGGTCGCCAGGGTTGCATCGGCCGCCGGCGAGAACGGATCGGTCGTGTTGCGCGCCGCCGCGCTCGACGCGTGCGGCGAAGCCTTCGACGTGATCGTCAATGCGAGCGCGAGCAGCGTCGCCGGCGCAGAGGTGCCGGTCGGGGCCGAGGTGCTGCGCCCGCACGCCCTCGCGATCGACACGATGTACGGGCCAGCCGCATGCCGCTTCGTCGACTGGGCAGCGGCACACGGCGCGATCGGCCGCGACGGCCTCGGCATGCTCGTCGAGCAGGCTGCGGAAGCGTTCTGGTTCTGGCGCGGCGTGATGCCGCTGACCAGCGGCGTGCTGGCCGAGCTGCGCGAGCGCATCGACCATCCATGAGCCCGGCACTGCGCCGAACCATCGCTCGCGGCGTCGGCCTGCTGCTCGTCTCGGCGCTGTCGCTGCAGGTCTATTTCGTTCTTCGTATCGTCGCGATGTTGGTGCTCGACCCGAGCTCGACGACCTTCCAGCGATCCGAGGCATGGCGCCTGGCGACAAGCCCCAGGCCGTTGGTCTGGCAGCAGCGCTGGGTCGACTACGGGCGCATCGCGCCCAACCTGAAGCGCGCTGTGATCGCTTCGGAAGACGCTGGCTTCACCGAGCACAGCGGCGTCGAATGGGATGCGCTGGAAAAGGCGTGGGACCGCAACCAGCGCGCCGAGGCCGTGGTGGAGCGCTCCAACGAGCGAGCGGCGCGGCAGGATGCGAAGCACGCCACCGCGGCGAGCACGCCGACGCGCGCGCCCAAGGTCGTCGGCGGATCGACCATCAGCCAACAACTCGCCAAGAATCTCTTTCTCGGCGGCGAACGCAGTCTCGGGCGCAAGGCGCAGGAGCTGATGCTCACCTGGACCATGGAGCTCGTGCTGGGCAAGCGGCGCATTCTCGAGATCTACCTGAACAGCGTGGAATGGGGTGAAGGGGTGTTCGGTGCCGAAGCGGCATCGCGACGCTATTTCCACATTGACGCCAGTGCGCTGTCCACCCAGCAGGCCGCGCAGCTCGCGGTGATGCTTCCGGCGCCCAAGCGGTTCGAAAAGCGCCCCGGGTCACCCTACATTGCCGGGCGCGCCGCCACCGTGGCTGCGCGCATGACGGGTGTCGACATCCCCTGATCGCGACGCAAGGGTCATCTGCCGACTCCTAGAATCCATCCATGACCGTCACGCTCAGCGCCGAGATCGCCGTCGCGGCGGCGCGTCTCATCGTCGAGGAAGGCATGGAATACGGGCCCGCGAAACGTCGTGCAGCGCGCGACTTCCGCACCACCCGAACAGCCTCGCTGCCGAGCAACGATGTCGTCGAGGACGAGGTGCGCGCGTATCTCGAGCTTTTCCACGCCGATTCGCAGCCGGTCGAGTTGTCGGCCTTGCGCACGCTCGCGGCAGCATGGATGGAGCGCCTCGCGGCATTTCGGCCTTACCTCGCCGGCGCCGTGTGGCGAGGCACGGCGACTCGCCTGAACACGATCCACATCGATCTGTATTGCGACGACTCCAAGGAAGCCGAGCTGGCCCTGATCGACTTGCGGGTCGACTACGAGGTGTCGAGCATCGACTGGCCGGCCGGGCGCTCGTTCGACGTCCTCAATATGTTCGTACCGGATCGAGCGCTGGGCGGCAACGCGCACCTGGCGTTCACGGTGCTCGACTACGACGACCTGCGCGGCGCCTTGCGCCACGACGCTCGCGGGCGCAGTCAGCGCGGCGACCTCGCGGCGCTGCGGGCGTTGCAGACCCGGCCATGAAGCGGCGCGTCGTCGTGGCCGGTGGCGCGGCCATTGTCGCTGCGGCCGCTGGCGTCGGCGTCGGCGTCCTCAGGACGCGTCGCCCCGATGCAGGTCAGCAAGCGGCGCTCGACGTCTGGGCCATGTCGTTCGACACGCTCGACGGAGCCAAGCTGGTCATGGCGCGACTGCACGGCCGGCCGCTGCTGCTCAATTTCTGGGCGACCTGGTGCGGGCCGTGTGCGACCGAGATGCCATTGCTCGATACCTTCGCCGCGTCGCCCGAGGCAGCTCGGTGGAGCGTGCTCGCACTGGCCGTCGACGACGCCGACGCCGTCCGACGCTTCGTGCGCGAGCGCAGCTTGCATTTGCCGGTCGCGCTGGCCGGCATCACGGGCCTGGATCTGTCGCGCGGCCTCGGCAACAGCGCCGGTGCGTTACCCTACACGGTCGTTTTCAACGCGGCGGGACAGCCGCGCGAGCGCCGTCTCGGCGCGCTGGACGCGAGCCTTCTCCGGCGCTGGATCGACCCGCTGCGGTCGTGATCTCGGCAGTCTGGCTAACGCTGTCTACTGTTTTCGCGCTGTCAACGTCTGGCAAAGAGCGATAAATCGCTTAAAGTCTCCGCCTCGCAGCCGCACGATGAGCGTCGACGGCGATGCATCCGAGGTGACGACTGCGTCGAGGTGGCCTGATGGACCTGAGAAAACTAAAAACCCTGATCGATCTCGTTTCAGAGTCGAACATCTCCGAACTCGAAATTGCGGAAGCCGATGGAAAGGTGCGGATCGTCAAGGCGGGTCCGCCGATCGCCGCGAGCACCAGCCACCTCCAGCCGATGCAAGCGGCGTTGCCACCGGCGCTGCCGGGAGCTTCGTCGGCGGCGCTGGCCGAGCCGGTGGAAACCGGGCACGTCGTCAAGTCACCCATGGTCGGCACGTTCTATCGGTCGGCCAGCCCGGGCAGCGATGCATTCGTGGAGCTCGGCGCCGTCGTGAAGATGGGCGAGCCGATCTGCATCATCGAAGCGATGAAGATCATGAACGAGATCGAAGCCGACGCGGCCGGCAAGATTCGGGAGATCCTTTGCGAGAACGGACAGGCAGTCGAATTCGGGCAGCCGCTGTTCATCATCGAATGAGCGTCCACACGAGAGCCGTGCGGTCCCCGCCGTCCGATTCCGGCCGCCCAGCCTGAGCCGCGATGTTCAAGAAGATCCTGATTGCCAACCGCGGCGAGATCGCCCTGCGGATCCAGCGGGCCTGCCGCGAGCTCGACGTGAAGTCGGTCGTGGTCTATTCGGAGGCCGACCGGGACGCCAAGTACGTCAAGCTCGCCGACGAAGCCGTGTGCATCGGTCCTGCACCCTCGGCGCAGAGCTACCTCAACATGCCGGCCATCATCGCGACGGCCGAAGTGACCGACGCCGAGGCCATCCACCCCGGCTACGGTTTCCTATCGGAGAACGCCGATTTCGCCGAGCGAGTGGAGCGCAGCGGATTCACCTTCATCGGCCCGACTCCCGACTCGATCCGCATCATGGGCGACAAGGTGTCGGCCAAGCAGGCCATGATCAAGTCGGGCATTCCGTGCGTTCCCGGCTCCGAAGGCGCGTTGCCCGACGACCCGAAGGAATCGATCCGCGCTGCCCGGGCCCTCGGCTACCCGGTCATCATCAAGGCATCGGGCGGGGGCGGCGGGCGCGGGATGCGGGTCGTCCACACCGAGGCGGCGCTGATCGCCGCGGTGCAGACGACACGTGCCGAAGCCGGTGCCGCCTTCGGCAATCCGGCCGTGTACATGGAGAAGTTTCTCGAGAATCCGCGCCACATCGAGATCCAGGTGCTGGCCGACCAGCACAAGAACGTGCTCTGGCTCGGCGAACGCGATTGCTCGATGCAACGCCGGCATCAGAAGATCATCGAAGAGGCGCCGGCACCGGGGATCGCCCGGCGAACGATCGAGAAGATCGGCGAGCGCTGCGTCGCTGCATGCAAGAAGATCGGCTATCGCGGCGCCGGCACGTTCGAGTTCCTTTACCAGGACGGCGAGTTCTTCTTCATCGAGATGAATACGCGCGTGCAGGTCGAGCACCCGGTGACCGAATGGGTGACAGGCATCGACATCGTGCAGATGCAGATCCGGATCGCGGCCAACGAGAAGCTGACGA
>DAIMIM010000033.1:0-14338 GCA_036722755.1 Caldimonas sp.
GGCAGTCGCCCAGGTCGCGTGCGCCGACGCCGGTCGGCTCCATGCTCTGCAGATAACGCAGGCCGCAACGCAGCTGGGCGAGGATCGGATCGGTCGGCTCGTCCTCGTCGTCGCAGGCGTCTGCTTCGGCGCGCTCGAATTCGAGGCCACCTTCCTTCAGCCGCTCGGCGATGTCTTCGAGCGAGTCGGCGAGGTAGCCGTCTTCATCGAGCGAGTCGATCAGCACCAGCACGGCGGCACCATCGGCCGGCGACAACCGCATGCTCGAGAGCTGGCTGCGCAGGTGGTCCTGCAAGCTCAGGGTCGGCGTGTCGCGGTCGTTCTCGGCGAATTCGTCGGCGTCGTTCTGCGTGCGGGTCTTGCCGGGCGTCTCGCGGATGCCGTCGAAGTCTTCACGCTCGGTGCCGTTTTCCCAGTCGTCGCGCTCGGCTGCCCCGAATTCGGCGCTGCCGTCGATGGTCGCCGGCCCGTCGTCGCCGACGCCGTCGCCGCCCGTCTCGCCGGCCCGCTCGCTCTCGCGCTCGCCGGCGTGCTCGGCGCTCGAGAGGCGCTCGGCCAGCGGCTCGAACGCAGGCGCTGCTTCTTCCTCGGCCTCGAGGAACGGGTTCTGCTCGAGCATCTGCTCGACTTCCTGGTGCAGCTCGAGGGTCGAGAGCTGGAGCAAACGGATCGATTGCTGCAGCTGCGGCGTCAGCGCCAGATGCTGCGACAGACGGACCTGAAGCGATGCCTTCACGACCTGGCTTCCGCGACACGGCAAAGCGGGCACAACGGACCCGGCCGACCGCCGGGCCGCCCCAAGGCCGGCCGCGCCCCCTCGGGGGGCAGCGAATGAAATGAGCGTGGGGACCCCATCTCACATCCGGAAGTTTTCGCCGAGGTAGACCTTGCGGACATCGGCGTTGGCGACGATTTCGGCGGGGGTGCCTTCGGCGAGCACCCGACCCTCGCTGATGATGTAGGCGCGGTCGCAGATGCCGAGCGTCTCGCGGACGTTGTGGTCGGTGATCAGCACGCCGATGCCGCGGCTCTTCAGGAAGCCGATGATGCGTTGGATCTCGATCACCGCGATCGGGTCGATGCCGGCGAACGGCTCGTCGAGCAGGATGAAGCGGGGCTGCGGGGCGAGCGCGCGCGCGATCTCGACGCGGCGGCGCTCGCCGCCCGACAGCGCCGGCGCTGGCGAGCTGCGCAATTTCTCGATCGACAGGTCGCGCAGCAAGCCGTCGAGCATCTGGTCGATCACGGGCTTTTTCAACGACTTGCCGTCGGGGCCGATCTGCAGCTCGAGGACGGCGCGGATGTTTTCCTCGACGTTGAGCTTGCGAAAGATCGAAGGCTCCTGCGGAAGATAGGACAGGCCCAGGCGCGAGCGCTGGTGGATCGGCATGCGCTCGACCCGGCGGCCTTCGATCGTGATCTCGCCGCCGTCGGCGCGGACCAAGCCGACGATCATGTAGAAGCTGGTCGTCTTGCCGGCGCCGTTGGGGCCGAGCAGGCCGACGACCTCGCCGCTCTTGACTGCTAAGCGTACATCGTCGACGACGGTGCGCGAGCCGTACGACTTGCGCAGCCCGCGCGCTTCGAGCCGGTGCGCGGTCTGCGCGGCGGCCATCACTTCGTCGACCCGAGCGCTGGCGAGATGCGCAGCGGCGGCGCCGGGGCCGCCGCTGCGCTTGCCGCAGCCGCGGCGGCCTCGGCCGCCGCGGCTGTGCCTTCTCTGGGCATCAGCGAGGCGCGAACGCGGCCGGTCGGGTTGGCCGGCGTCGGCTGGGCGCCGCCGGAGACGTTGAAGATCTCGGTCGTGCTGTCGTAGGTGACGAGGTTGCCGTCGATGTAGTCCGAGATCGTGCTGCCGTGCAGGCGCCGCACCGAGGCGTTGGTGACGAAACGGATGACGTCGGACTTACCGTCGTATTCGAGCCGCTCCGCGTCGCCTTCGATCCATTCGTCAGGCGCGTCGCGCTTCTGCCGAAACGTCGCGTGCTGCGTCGGCGTGCCGAAGGCGATCGCCGTGCGGTAGCCATCGGGCGTCTCGCGCACTTCGATGCGGGCGGCGCGGATCGTCATCGTTCCCTTGGTGACGACGACGTTGCCGTTGAAGACGACGAGCTGCTTGATGAGGTCGAGCTGGCCGGGCAGCTCCGACTCAATGTTGAGCGGCTTGGTACGGTCCGCCTTCTCCGCATGGGCGGAGCCGGCTGTCAGGGCGACGACGAGCAGGGACGCCGACAAGGCGCCGAGGCGAGAGATGCGTGGAGATGGCACTGGACAGTCCGAAGACAAGTATTCCGCATAGCGGCACAAAACTTGCAGACCATTCTATGCGGCGCCCCGCCGGACGTGCGCGCCGGAGTGCGCAAATCTCACGAACGCGCTGCGCCCGTGCGAGGCACGCGGCCGCTGCGAAGGCTAGCTGGTGCCTTGCCGCGCCCGGACGATCAAGGCATCGACGACGTCGAGCATCCGCTCGTTCGAGCCGCCCGGCGTATTGGCCGTGCCATTGGCGTTGGCCAGCGCGCCGGTGGTGTAGTAGCGGCCCTGTACACCCATCGCCGGCACGGCGTCGATCTTATACGCGGCCGCCAGAACCTTCGCCTGCTGGGCCTTGGTCTGCACCGCGAACGATTCATAGAGCGGCATGAATTTGGCCGGGTCGACGCCGTTCTTCGTCACGAACGCGGCGATGTCGTCGGGGTTGCGCAGACGGGCGTGGTCGTTGTGGATCGCATAGAAGACGCGCCGGTGCAGCGTCGGCAGCAGCCCGGCGCTTTCGAGCGCGTAGAAGAGCTTTTGCTGCGCCGTGAACGGCACTTCGCTGAACCAGACGGGAACGCGGCGCAGCACCACGTCTGCCGGCAGCCGCTTCGACCACGCCTCGAGCGCGGGCTCGAAGGCGTTGCAATGCGGGCTTTCGTACCAGAAGAACTCGATCACCTCGATGTGTCCCGGCACGCTGACCTGTGCCGGCTGCGCGAGGCGAACGTAGTTGACGCCTTCGATCGGCCCGCGGGGCTGCGCCTGCGCGGATGTCAAGGCGATGGCAGCGCAGGCCGTGCCGACCAGGCCGGTCGAGAAATCGCGTCGATTGAGCGTCATGGTGCGTGCCTTGGGGCGAAGGTCTCGGAAGAGTCGCTGCCGGCGGCGAAGTTCAGGACGAATCTCACGCCGGCTTGCGACGCATGCTATTTCTGGACCCGGACCAGCGCCGAGTCGACGCCGGAATCCGCGAGCTTGTCCTTGGCCGCGTCGGCGTCGTCCTTCTTGTCGAACGGGCCGACACGAACGCGGTAGACGGTGCGGCCACCCTGTTCCCGCTCGGTGAGCCTGCTTTCGATGCCGAGCATCGCCAGCTTGGCGCGCTGCTGCTCGGCGTCTTCGCTGCGCGCGAACGCGCCCGCCTGGACGAAATAGGAGAACGGATCGACACCCGCGGCTGCCGAGAAGACCGGCGATGCGCGCAGGCCGGCCGCCGCCGCCGCTGCCGGGCCACTTGCCGCCGCGATCGCCGGCCGACCCGGATTGACAGCGCCCGGGATGACCGGATCGATGACGGTCGGCGGCACCAGCACCGGTGCCGTCGGCGCCAATGCGGGCAGCGCTGCGGGCGTGGACGCGGCGGCGGAGGCAGGATTTTTCCCCGCCAGCGCTGCGTTCGGATCCCAGGTGCGGTTGCGCTCGGCGTCGGCAGCGTCGAGCGCCGCGGGGCGCGGCTGCACCTTGTTGACGAAGGGGTTCGGCGCCTTGGTGACGTAGAGCGCGACCGCGAGCGCAATGGCCAGGCCGACCAGCAGGCCGATGACCAGGCCGATGAGGAAGCCGCCGCGCTGGCGGCCGGGCGTCGAGGAATCGAGTTTCATGCGGGTTCGAAGTGTCGTTGCATTCGGTCCGGCGCGCTCACGCCGAGCACGCCGAGCGCATTGCGGATGACCTGGCGCGTCGCCGCGAGCAGGGCCATGCGGGCCCGCGTCAGCTCGGCGTCGTCGTCGACCAGGAAGCGCTCCGCGGCGTAGTAGCTGTGCAGCGCCGCGGCCAGATCGCGCAAGTAGAAGGCGACCTCGTGCGGCGCGAGACCCGCTGCCGCAGCGCTCAGCATCTCGGGGAAGTCGCCGAGCTTTTTCAGCAAGGCCGTTTCGCTCGGCGCCTGAAGGCGCGCGAGGTTCGCGCCCGCGAGCTGCTCGACCTGGTTGCCGCGGCTCGCGAACTCGTCGATGACCGAGCAGATGCGCGCGTGCGCGTACTGCACGTAGAAGACCGGGTTCTCGTCGTTCTGTTTCAAGGCCAGGTCGACATCGAAGGTGAACTCGGTGTCGGCCTTTCGGCTGAGCATGAAGAAGCGCACCGCGTCCTTGCTGGTCCACTCGATCAGGTCGCGCAGCGTCACGTAGCCGCCCGCGCGCTTGGAGATCTTCACCTCCTCGCCGCCGCGCTCGACGCGGACCATGGTGTTGAGGATGTAGTCGGGATACGTCTTCGGGATGGCGCCATTCACCGCCTGCAGTCCGGCGCGCACCCGCGCGATCGTGCCGTGGTGATCGGTGCCCTGGATGTTGATGGCCTGGTGAAAGCCGCGCTCGAACTTGGCGAGGTGGTAGGCGACGTCGGGCACGAAATAGGTGTACGTGCCGTCGGACTTGCGCATGACGCGGTCCTTGTCGTCGCCGTAGTCGGTGGTGCGCAGCCAGAGCGCGCCGCCCTCCTCGTAGGTCTTGCCGGCGGCCACCAGCCGCTCGACCGTCGCCGCGACGCGGCCGCTCGCGTACAGGCTCGACTCGAGGTAGTAGTTGTCGAAGCGGACGCCGAAGGCCGCGAGATCGAGATCCTGCTCGTGGCGAAGATAGGCGACGGCGAACTCGCGGATGCCGTCGAGGTCGTCGACGCGGCCCGATGCGGTGAACGCGCGGTCGTCGGCCTTCACCGTCTTGCCGGCGCGAAAGTCGTCGGCGATGTCGGCGATGTAGTCGCCGTTGTAGGCCGACTCGGGCCACGCCGCGTCGCCGGGCGCGACGCCGTCGAGACGGGCCTTGACCGACGCGCCCAGCGTCGCGATCTGGACGCCGGCGTCGTTGTAGTAGAACTCGCGGGTCACGCGGCGGTGCTGGGTCTCGAGCAGGTTGCAGATCGCGTCGCCGAGGGCGGCCTGGCGGGCATGGCCGACGTGCAGCGGGCCCGTCGGGTTCGCCGAGACGAACTCGACGATCACCGGCTCGCTCGCTTGCCCCGACGTGTGGCCGAAGGTTGCGCCGCCTTCGAGGATCTCGGCGACGACGCTTTGCCGCGCGGCCGGCCGAAGGTGCAGGTTGATGAAGCCGGGCCCGGCGATGTCGACCTTCTCGACCCAGCGTTCGAAGGCGGTCTTGGCGCGCAACGCGGCGATCAGTTCGGCGGCGACGTCGCGGGGCTTTCTCTTCTGCGCCTTGGCCAGCGGCATCGCCGCCGTGCAGGCGAGGTCGCCGTGCTCGGCTTGGCGCGGCGTCTCGAAGGTCGCGTCGACGCCAGTGCCCGGGCTCACTTCGTCGACCGCGGCGCGCAATGCGGCGAGCAATTCGTCACGGGCCCTGGTCATCGGCGAATTCTACGAGGCGGGTTTTGCCCACCGTGCCGATGGTCGAGAAGTCGCCCGAGACCGTGAATAAGGCGGGTCCGGGTTCCGGTGAGATGCGTTTTGCAACAGGTGCCGGTGCAAAAATCGCGGCCCAGCCCCGGTCCTCGATGTCCTCAGCCGCCACTCGCTCCGCACCCCCGGTCGTTCAGACGCCGGAAGCGAAGCCGATGCCTGCGCAGATCGGCAAATACCGCATCCTCGGACGGCTCGGCGACGGTGCGACCAGCGAGGTGTTCCTCGGCTTCGACGACTTCCAGGGCCGCAACGTCGCCATCAAGCGGGTGCGCGCATCGAACGCCGCCGACCCGATGGACGGCCACTACTCGGAGCGGTTCTTCGCTGCCGAAGCGGCGCTGGTCGGCCGGCTGCAGCATCCCAACGTCGTGCAGATCTTCGACGCCGTGCCCGATCCGGTCGAGCCGTATCTGGTCATGGAGTACGTCGCCGGCAGCACGCTGCGCCCCTACTGCCGTGCCGACCAGCTGCTCTCGCTCGAGCTCGTCGTCGAGATCGGCTTCAAGTGCGCAATGGCGCTCGGCTACGTCTACCGACAGGGGCTCATCCACCGCGACGTCAAGCCGGCGAACCTGCTCGCGGTGCTGCACAACGGGCTGATCACCGACGTCAAGATCACCGACTTCGGCAGCGTCCTGAACCTCGGCTCGGACGTGACGCAGATCCATCGCGTCGGCTCGCTCGCCTACATGTCGCCGGAGCAACTCGACGGCGGCACACTCGACTGCCGTGCCGACATCTACTCGCTCGGCGCCGTGCTCTACCACCTCATCGCCGGCCGGCCGCTCTTCGATGCGCAGGTGCAGTCGGCCATGATGCATCAGATCTACAACGTCAAGCCGGCGCCCCTGGCCGGCCTGCGTGCCGGCGTCACCGCGGGGCTCGATGCGGTGATCCAGAGGGCGCTCGCGAAGCAGCCAGGCGATCGCTACAACGACTGGAGCGAGTTCGCGCAGGCGCTGTCGGAACTGGTGACGACGCAGCAGGTGCCGCGCGGCCAGTTCCAGGGCGTGCTCGACTCGGAGCGCTTCACGCTGCTGCGCACGCTCGAGTTCTTTGCCAACTTCGGCGACGTCGAGCTCTGGGAGGTCGTGCACCGCGCCAAGTGGCAGCGCTTCCACTTCGGCCATGCGCTCTATCGCAAGGGCGAGGAAGGCAACAGCTTTCACATCATGGCCCAGGGCGAGGTCGAGGTCTTTCGCGACGGCAAGAAGGTCGCGCAGCTGGGCTCGGGTACGTCGGTCGGCGAGATGGCCTACCTGGCGCCGAGCGCGGAGCTCAAGACGCACAGCACCGATGTCATCGTCACCGAGCCGGCGACGACCATCTCGTTCACGCCCGAAACCTTGCTGCAGCTGAGCGCGAACTGCCGCCACCTGTTCCACGACTCCTTCATCAAGGTGCTCGTGCGGCGGCTCCATTCGGCGCACGAGCAGCTCGCGCACCCGCGCCGCATCCTCTAGAAGGGCGCACCCGACCAGGCGAACCGCCCAGGGCGATTGCCCGCGCCTGGGACGCGTGCTTCAATTCAGCCCTTGCTGCGCATGGTGCGCAGGAACACTCGAGGACCAACCCATGCACAAGATCGCATTGATCGCAGCGTTCGCGCTTTCCACGGCCTCGGCCGCTTCCGCTTTCGCCGCCGACGCGATGGCCAGCGCGCCGATGACCACGCAGCAAAGCAAGATGAAGTCGTGCAATGCCGACGCCACCGGCAAGACCGGCGCCGACCGCAAGGCCTTCATGAAGACCTGCCTGTCCGGCGGCACCGCCATGGCAGCGCCGGCGACGCCGATGACGCAGCAGGAGAAGATGAAGAAGTGCAACGTCGACGCCACCGGCAAGAAGGGCGACGACCGCAAGACCTTCATGAAGAGCTGCCTCTCGGCCTAGTTCTTCGCCGCGCGGCCCGGGCATTCCGGGCCGCGACCCCTCGTCTCGCCCGGGCGTCGCACAATCGCGTCCATGACGGCGACGCCAGACCAACCGACCGGGCCGGCGCCGCGCGCCGTGCTTTTCGACGCCTACGGAACGCTCTTCGACGTCTACAGCGTCGGTGCGACCGCCGAGCAGCTGTTCCCGGGCCACGGCGAGCGCCTCGGCATCATCTGGCGCGACAAGCAGATCGAGTACACGCGGCTCAGCTCGATGAGCGGCCAGGTGCGGAGCTTTCGCGATTGCACCCGCGGCGGCCTTCGCTTCGCCGCGGCCCGGCTCGGTCTCGTCCTCGGCGCCGCTGCCGAGGAAGCGCTGATGGGCAGCTACGAGCGGCTCGCCCCGTTTCCGGAAAATCGTGCCGTCCTCGAATCGCTGAAGCAGCGCGGCATCCCTGCCGGCATCCTGAGCAACGGCGACCCCGACATGCTCGACGCCGTCGTTGCACACGCCGGTTTCACGGCCCTGGTCGACCCTGTGCTGAGCGTCGAGGGAACCGGCCGGTTCAAGACCGATCCGGCGGCCTATGCCCTCGGGACCGCCGCGTTCGGACTGCCCGCCGCCGAGATCCTGTTCGTCTCAAGCAATTGCTGGGACGCCATCGGCGCGACCTGGTTCGGCTACACGACGCTCTGGATCAATCGATTCGGCTTGCCGCTCGACGATCTCGGCGCCTCGCCTTCGCGCATCGGCACGACGCTTGCGGACGTGCTCGCGTTTTCATTTCCTGACTGACGGAATTCCTTTCATGACGATCTCCCTGCCGCACGGCGTCGCCATCAACGCGCCGATCCTTCCCGGATTCGAGGCGATCCTGACGCCACCGGCGCTCGAGCTCGTCGCCAAGCTGCAGCGGGCCTTCGAGCCGCGCCGCCAGGAGCTGCTCGCGGCGCGCGCCGAGCGCGCGAAGCGGCTCGATGCGGGCGAGCGGCCCGATTTTCTCGACGAGACCCGATCGATCCGCGAGCGCGACTGGACAATCGCGCCGGTGCCGAAGGCGCTGCAGCGGCGCCGCGTCGAGATCACCGGTCCGGTCGACGCGAAGATGGTCATCAACGCTTTCAATTCCGGCGCTGATTCGTACATGACCGACTTCGAGGACTCGAACTCGCCGTTGTGGACGAACCAGATCCAGGGCCAGATCAACATCGGCCAGGCCATTCGCCGGACGCTGTCGTTCGAGCAATCGAGCCCCGCCGGCACCAAGACCTACCGTCTCAACGACCAGATCGCGACCCTGCAGGTCCGGCCGCGCGGCCTGCATCTCGACGAGAAGCACGTGACGGTCGACGGCCAGCGCGTGCAGGGCGGCATCTTCGATTTCGCGCTCTTCATGTTCCACAACGCCAAGGAGCTGCTGGCGCGCGGCGCGGGGCCGTACTTCTATTTGCCCAAGCTCGAGAGCCATCTCGAGGCGCGCTGGTGGAACGACATCTTCGTGATGACGCAGCAAGAGCTCGGCCTGCCGCAGGGCACGATCAAGGCGACCGTGCTGATCGAGACCATCCTCGCCGCCTTCGAGATGGACGAGATCCTGTACGAGCTGCGCGAGCACTCGGCGGGCCTCAACGCCGGCCGCTGGGACTACATCTTCAGCTGCATCAAGAAGTTCAAGCTCGACCGGGATTTCTGCCTGGCCGACCGCGCCCAGGTGACGATGACGGCGCCGTTCATGCGCGCCTACGCCTTGCTGCTGCTGCAGATCTGCCACCGGCGCGGCGCGCCGGCGATCGGCGGCATGAGCGCGCTGATCCCGATCAAGAACGACCCGGCGAAAAACGAGATCGCGATGGCCGGCATCATTTCCGACAAGCGCCGCGACGCCGAAGACGGCTACGACGGCGGCTGGGTCGCGCACCCGGGTCTGGTCGAATCGGCGATGAAGGAGTTCGTCACCGTCCTCGGCGACCGGCCCAACCAGTTCGACAAGCAAAAGCCCGAGGTCTCGGTCAAGGCCGCCGACCTGCTCGACTTCCGGCCCGAGACGCCGATCACCGAAGCGGGCCTGCGCATGAACATCGGCGTGGGCATCCACTACCTCGGCGCATGGCTCGCGGGCAACGGCTGCGTGCCGATCCACAACCTCATGGAAGACGCGGCGACGGCCGAGATCAGCCGCTCGCAGGTCTGGCAATGGATCCGCAGCCCGAAGGGCGTGCTCGACGACGGCCGCAAGGTCACGGGCGATCTCGTCAGGCAACTGGTGCCCGAGGAGCTGGCGAAGATCAAGGCCGACGGCTTCGCCGGCAAGTTCGACCGGGCTGCAGCGATCTTCACGCAGATGAGCACCCAGGACGAGTTCGCCGAATTCCTGACACTGCCTCTGTACGAGGAGATCTGAGCGACGCACCCGGTTGCACACCTCGCGGGGAAGGGGCATCGTCGTCTGCCCCCACGTTTCAACAGCCTGTCGCAAGGTGCGTTGCACTTGGCCGGGCGGCTGGCTAGAGTCGCAATCCGCCGACGAGCGCTCATCCAGCGCTTGGGCTTCGGCATCGATACCGACATGCGGCTTACCGGCCGCCAGGAGAACTCCCCCAATGAAAATCGCGTCTTCCATCACCGCGCTTGCGCTCCTCGGGGCGCTGCTCCAAGCGGCGTCGGCGCAGACCATCGGCACGGCTTCTTCCGTCTCCGGCATCGATCGATCGGCGTTCGATCCGACCGTCCGCGCACAGGACGACCTCTTCGTCCACGTCAACGGCGCCTGGCTGAAGCAGACTGAGTTTCCGTCCGACAGGTCGTCTATCGGCGTGCTCGACAAGATGCAGGACGAGACGCAGGACAAGCTGCGCGGCCTGATCGAGGCCGCGGCCAAGGACGCGAAGGACCAGGACTCGCGCAAGATCGGCGACCTGTTCGCCAGCTTCATGGACGAAGGCCGGCTCGAATCGCTCGGCGCCAGGCCGGTCGCCCGCGAGCTGAAGGCGATCGATGCGATCGGCAGCCGGACGCAGCTGGCGACGGCGTTGGCGCGCTTGGCGCGGATCGGCGTCGCCATTCCGCTCAGCATCTACGTCGGCCAGGACGACCGCGACTCGACCCGCTACGTCGCCAATTTTTGGCAGGGCGGCCTCGGCATGCCCGATCGCGACTACTACCTCAAGACCGACGACAAGACCTTCTCCGCCGTTCGCGCCAACTACGTCGACTACCTGTCGACGCTCCTGACCCTCGCCGGCGAGAAGGACACTCGGGCGACCGCCGAGGCGGTCCTCGGTCTCGAGACCGAGATCGCCCGCCTGCAATGGCCGCGCGCCGAGACGCGCGATCCGATTAAGGCCTACAACAAGGTCCAGATCGCGGCGTTGCCGACGCTCGCTCCCGGTTTCGACTGGGCCGACTTCATGAGCGCCGCCGGCCTGGCCGGGCCGCGCCTGGCCACCGACAAGGTGCCCGACGTTCTCATCGGCCAGCCCAGCTTCGTGACCGGAGTTGCCGCGCTCGCGCAGTCCGCGCCGCTGGCCTCGTGGAAGGCCTATGCGAAGACGCGCCTGCTCGCGGCCTACGCGCCCTTCCTCGACAAGGCATTCGTCGACGCCGCCTTCGCCTTCAACGGCACGACGCTGCGTGGCACGACCGCCAACCTGCCGCGCTGGCGGCGTGGCGTGCGCCTCGTCAACCAGTCGATCGGCGAAGACCTCGGACGTCTCTACGTGAAGGCGTACTTCCCGCCCGAGAACAAGGCCAAGATGGAGGCGATCGTCGCCAACCTCATGACGGCTTATCGGCAAAGCATCGGCACGCTCGACTGGATGGGCCCCGAGACCAAGCAGGCGGCCTACGCCAAGCTCGGCAAGATCATGCTGAAGATCGGTTACCCGAGCACCTTCCGCGACTACGGCGCGCTCGTGATCGCGCGAGACGATCTGGTCGGCAACGTCGAGCGCGCCGACGCGTTCGAGTTTCAGCGCAATCTGAACAAGCTCGGCAAGCCGATCGATCGCGGCGAGTGGGGCATGACGCCGCAGACGATCAATGCCTACTACGACCCGGGCATGAACGAGATCGTCTTCCCGGCCGCCATCCTGCAGGCGCCGGCGTTCGATCCGAAGGCCGACGACGCCGTGAACTACGGGGCGATCGGCGCGATCATCGGCCACGAGATCAGCCACGGCTTCGACGACCAGGGAAGCCAGTACGACGCCGAAGGCAACCTGCGCGTCTGGTGGACGCCGGCCGATCGCGAGCGCTTCGAGGCGAAGACCAAGGCGCTCGTCGCCCAGTACTCGGCCTTCATGCCGGTGCCCGGCTATGCGTTGAACGGCGAGCTCACGCTGGGCGAGAACATCGCCGACAACTCCGGTCTCGAGATCGCCTACAAGGCCTACAAGATCGCCCTCGCCGGCAAGCCCGCACCGGTGATCGACGGCCTGAGCGGCGACCAGCGTTTCTTCTACGGCTTCGCCCAGGCCTGGCGTTCCAAGCAGCGGCCACAGGCGACGCTCGAGCAGATCAAGTCCGATCCGCATTCGCCAGAGGAATTCCGCGTCAACGGAACGGTGCGCAATCACCCGGCCTTCTATTCGACCTTCGGCGTCAAGCCGGGCGACACGATGTACCTGTCGCCCGACAAGCGTGTCTCGATCTGGTAGGTTGCCCGCTCGGCAGGCGGGCATCCGCAACGGATGCGCGCGAGCCCATTTCACGAGGATTTCGATGAAACCATTTCTGCTCACAGCGTCCGCCCTCGTCTCGGCGGCATCCCTTCTCGTCGCCGCGCCGATGTCTCTGGCGCAGACGCCGACCCGAAGCTCGGGCGTCGACCGCACCGGCATCGATGCGACCGTGCGGCCGCAGGACGACTTCTTCCGCTATGTCAACGGCGCCTGGTTGAAGAAGACGGAGATTCCCGCCGACCGGTCGCGCATCGGCTCGTTCATCACGCTGCGCGAGAAATCCGAGACCGAGCTGCACGGCCTGATCGAAGACGCTGCCCGCACGCACGCCAGCGGCGACGCGCAGCGCATCGGCGATCTGTACGAAAGCTTCATGAACGAGGCGGCGGTCGAGAAGGCCGGCCTCGGCCCGCTCAAGGGCGAGCTTGCGGCGATCGATGCGATGGGCTCGCCGAACGACCTCGGCGCCGAATTCGGCCGCCTGGAACGCCTCGACGTGTCGCTGCCTGTGGCCGTCTACGTCTCGCTCGACAGCCGCGACTCCACGCACTACGTGCCGTGGATGACGCAAAACGGTCTGCTGCTGCCCGATCGCGACTACTACCTCGTCGCCGACGACGCCAAGTTCGCGCAGGCGCGCACGGCCCTCGTCGCCTATCTGACGAAGCTTCTCGAGCTTTCGGGTGCGAGCGGCGACGCTGCCGTCCAGGCACAGGCGGTTCTCGGCCTCGAGACGGCGCTGGCGCGCGGCCAGTGGACGCGGGTCGAAGGCCGCAATCCGGTGAAGACGTACAACAAGATGGCGATGAGCGCGCTGGGTACCGCGGCGCCCGGTTTCGACTGGACGGCGTATCTGTCCGCGTTCGGCGTGTCCGGCAAGGCGAGCGATCTCGTCGTTCGCCAGCCGACCTACCTGCCGGCCTTCACGGCGCAGCTCGCGGCGACCCCGCTGCCGGTCTGGAAGGCCTATCTGCGCACCCACCTGCTGCATTCCTTCGCGCCGTATCTCGGCAAGTCGTACGTCGATGCGCGCTTCGCGTTTTCCGGAACGGCGCTGCTCGGCACGACCGAAAACATCGACCGCTGGAAGCGTGGCGTGGCGTTGGTCGGCGCGTCCGAAGGCGAAGCCGCAGGCAAGCTCTACGTCGCGAAATATTTCCCGCCGGAGTCGAAGGCGCGCATGGAAAAGCTCGTCGCCAACCTGCTGGCGGCGTACCGCGAGAGCATCGACTCGCTGGACTGGATGAGCCCGCAGACGAAGCAGGAAGCGCAGGCCAAGCTCGCCAGGTTCACGCCGAAGATCGGCTATCCGAATCGCTGGATCGACTACAGCACGCTGGTGGTCCGGCCCGACGATCTGATCGGCAACGTCGAGCGCGCGCGCGCCTTCGAGCACGAGCGCAACCTCGCCAAACTCGGCAAGCCGGTCGACCGCGACGAGTGGCACATGACGCCGCAGACGGTCAACGCGTACTACAACCCGACCCTCAACGAAGTGGTGTTCCCGGCCGCGATCCTGCAGCCGCCCTTCTTCGACGCGGCCGCCGACGATGCGGTGAACTACGGCGCCATCGGCGCGGTCATCGGCCACGAGATCAGCCATGGCTTCGACGACTCAGGCAGCCAGTACGACGGCACCGGCAACCTTCGGATGTGGTGGACGGCAGAGGACCGTGAGCGTTTCGGCACCAAGACCAAGGCGCTGGTCGACGAGTACTCGGCGTTCTCCCCGGTCGCCGGCTACACCATCAACGGTGCGCTGACGCTCGGCGAGAACATCGCCGACAACTCCGGCCTCGAGATCGCCTACAAGGCCTACCACCAGTCGCTGGGCGGCAAGACAGCACCGGTGATCGACGGCACGACCGGCGACCAGCGCTTCTTCTTCGGCTTCGCGCAGGCGTTCCGGGGCAAGACCAGAGAAGCCGCGCTGCTCTCGCAGATCAAGTCCGACCCGCATTCGCCCGAGGAATTCCGGGTCAACGGCGTCATCCGCAACCACCCGGCGTTCTATTCGACCTTCAACGTCAAGCCGGGCGACGCGATGTATCTGCCACCGGACAAGCGCGTCTCGATCTGGTAAGGCCCGCGACGAGGCGGCGACAATCGGCCAGCGCCGTTGCCGTCCCCGCCGTTGTCGTGCCCGATCCCGACCCGATCCATT
>DAIMIM010000034.1:0-14195 GCA_036722755.1 Caldimonas sp.
TCGTCGCCGGGCTGCCCGGCTTTCGTCCGTGCACGCCGTGGGGCTGCATGAAGCTCATCGAGAGCACCGGCATCGATCTGCGCGGCAAGCACGCCGTCGTCATCGGCCGCAGCAACAGCGTCGGCAAGCCGATGGCGCTGATGCTCCTGCGTGCCGACGCGACGGTCACCGTCTGCCACAGCCGCACCGTCGATCTCGCCGCGCACACGCGTCGCGCCGACGTGGTCGTGGCGGCGGTCGGACGGCGCAACACGCTCACCGCGGCGATGGTCAAGCCGGGCGCGGTCGTCATCGACGTCGGCATGAACCGCATCCCCGATGGCGAGCCCGGCGCCGGCAAGCTCTGCGGCGACGTCGATTTCGCCGGTGTCGCCGAGATCGCCGGCGCCATTACGCCGGTGCCCGGCGGCGTCGGGCCGATGACCATCGCGATGCTGCTTGCCAACACCGTCGACTCGGCGGAGCGCAAAGCCGATCGCTGCGCCTGAGTGTGTGAAGTTGTGACCGATCGCCCGGCTTGAATGCACGGCGCGCCTCGGTTAGATTCAACATTCGCCCGCACCACCGACATCGCATGACTCCTTCCACCCGCCACCTTCTCGCCCGGCTGCTCCCGGCCCTTCTCGCGGCCGCGGCAGGCATGAGCGTGGCGATGCCTGGTCTGGCGCAATTCAAGGTGATCGGCGCCGATGGCAAGGTCACCTACACCGACCGCGAGCCGAGCGCGAGCGAAGGCCGCGTCGTCCCCCTCGGTGCACGCGCCGCCGCGAGCGCACCCGTGGAATCGGATCTGCCCTTCGAGCTGCGCCAGTCGGTGAGCAAATATCCGGTCACGCTCTACGTCACGTCGACAGCCTGCGAGCCCTGCACGGCGGCGCGGCAGTTGCTGAAGCAGCGCGGCATTCCCTTCAGCGAACGCATGGTCGTGACCGCCGAAGACAGCGAAGCGCTCGAGAAGCTGTCCGGGGCGCGCGAGGCGCCCACCCTGACGATCGGCTCGCAAACCTTGCGCGGCCTGTCGGGCGACGTCTGGAACTCCTATCTCGACGCCGCCGGCTACCCGCGCGACTCGCGCCTGCCGGCGACGTATCAGTACCGCGCCGCGACGCCGATCGTCGAGCGCGCCGCGACGAGCACCGTGCGCACCGACACGCGCGCCGCAGCGTCCGTCGCCCCAGCCGCACCTGCTGCGGCCACGGCGCAGCCGCCGGGAACGGGCGGCATCAGGTTCTGAGCGACTCGGGCGCGGCGCCGATGTGCCGCGCCGCCAGGCTCCCGCTCGCGACGGCGGCGCCCATGATCCAGAACAGCGCCGACGCGCCCAGCGTCGCACCTGCGACCCCGAACCCGAGCGGCATCACCGCGCTCGACAGGTTGATCGCCATCGAGCGCAGGGCGATCGCCTCGCCGTGCCGCTCGGGCGGCGTGATCTGGTGCAGCGTCGTCATGATCATCGGCTGCACCGCGCCGAGAAAGGTGCCGAGGACGATCGCGCAAATGCCCATCAGCCACGCCGTCTGCGCGAACGGATAGATCGCGAAGACGAGGCCGCAGCCGAGCATCGAGCCGACCAGCACGTGCGACTCGCGCAAGCGATGCGCCAGCATCGGAATGGCCAGGCGAACCAGCGACACGGCGGTCGCGAAGGCACCGAGAACGAGGCCGATCGAAAAGGCGGAAAAGCCGCGCTGGTGGCCGAGCACCGGCACCAGGAACGAGTGCACGTCCCAGCTCGACGACAGCAACCAATTGACGAGTAGCAGGCGACCGAACCCAGGCGCCTGCAGCAAGCGCCACGAGCTGCGCTTCGGCGGACGCAGGGCGGCCACGTCGCGCGCTTCCACCGGCACCAGCCGGGCCCAGCCAAGGCAGGCCAGCGGCAGCATCGTCAAGGCAAGGAAGGCGGTTCCGTATCCGGCGGCGTCGATGAGGGTTCCGGCGAGTACGGGACCGACGACGTTGGACAGCGCCGGCGCGAGCCCGAGCCAGCTGAAGATGCGCTTCAGCTCGGTCGGCTCGTGGGCCATGCGGCCTGCGGCGCGCTGGATCGCGATCAGACCGAAGTTCGCACCGGCGCCGGTCAGCATGGCAGCGACACAGAGCGCGATGAAGCCGCCGCTCCCGAGCACGGTCGACAGCGCCGCGCAGAGGCCGCCCGCGATCTCCAGGACGACGGCGACGCGGATCGGCCGGTGGTAGCCGTGGCGATCGGCAAGCCGGCCGGCGGCGAGCGCCAGCGCGATCGGTGCCGCGGCGAACAGGCCGAGCAGCACGCCGACCGCCCACGCGGCGTGGCCTTCGCGCAGCGCATCGAGCGGCGCCGCGAGGCGCACGCCTGCCATGCACGAATGCAGCGCGATCTGGCCGCCGATCAGGGCGAGCAGCGGCGCCGACCGACGCGCGGGCGCGTCAGCGATCGGCTGCATCGTCGAAATCGAGCTCCGCCGTCGATGGAAGCAGCTGCGCGGCGCGCTCCTCCGGAAGCGCCTCGACGTCACGCAGTGCCCGGCCCATCATCCGCGTTCGCGTCTCGGCCTTGCCAATGATGTTCGACGCGTCGTCCAGCTTCTTCCTCGTCGCGGCCAGCACTTCGCCGAACTTGCCGAACTCGGTCTTCACCGCGCCGAGAACCTCGCGCACCTCGTTCGAACGCTGCTCCAGCGCCAGCGTGTTGAAGCCGACGCGAAAGCTGGTAAGCAGGGCCATCAACGTCGTCGGGCCGGCCAGAGTGACGCGAAAGTCGCGCTGCAGCGAATCGGCAAGACCGGGCCTGCGCAAGGCTTCTGCGTAGAGGCCCTCGGTCGGCACGAAGAGGATCGCGTAGTCGGTCGTGTGCGGTGGCCCGAGGTACTTCTCGCGAATCGTCTTGGCCTCGATGCGCAGGCGCGCCTCGATCGCCTTGGCGGACGCCTCGGCGCCGACGGCGTCAGCGCGCTCGATCGCCTCGACGAGGCGCTCGTAGTCCTCGCGCGGGAACTTGCAATCGATGGGCATCCATACCGGCGCCTCGCTGGTCCGGCCGGGAAAGCGCACCGCGTAGTCGACGCGCTGGTTCGAGCCGGGGATCGTCTCGACGTTCTTCGCGTACTGCGCCGGCGCGAACACCTGCTCGAGCAGCGCTCCGAGCTGGACCTCGCCGAAGGTGCCGCGCGTCTTCACGTTGGTGAGCACGCGGTTGAGCGAGCCGACGTCGCTGGCGAGCTTCTGCATCTCGCCGATGCCGCGGTGCACCTGCTCGAGCCGCTCGGCGACCTGGCGAAAGCTCTCGCCGAGGCGGTGCTCGAGCGTCGCGTGGAGCTTTTCGTCGACGGTGGCGCGGATCTGCTCGAGCTTTTTTTCGTTGTCGAGCTGGATCGCGCCGAGCTTGGTCTCGACCGACGTGCGCACTTCGCCCATGCGCTGGTCGTTGGCGCGAACCAGCGCCTGCAGTTGCTGGTTGAGCGAGTCGGCCAGCTCGCGCAGCGACGCCACCTGGCGAACGCCCTGCGACGCCAGCGTCGCGTCGAGCGACTCGCGCGCCAACCGGGCCTGCTCGACCTGCGCCAGCGTCGCCTGTCCGAGCGCACCCGAGACCTGCTGCTGCATCGACGCGAGCTGGCGGCTGAACGCATCGATCTGGTCGTTCTGGGTGCGCGACACGTCGCCTTGCTGGGTCAGCAAGGTGCGCTGGAAATCACCGAGCGTCGCGCCGAGCTCCTGCCGCGTGCCCTGGGCGCTGCGCGCGATCTCGTCGCGCAGGTCGCGGCCGTTGCGCTCGGCGTTCGCATCGGTCGGCGGCGGCCGCAGCAGGGTCCACAGGACGATGACCACCAGGAGCGCGAGCAAGCACAGCGTCAACCATTGAAAAAGCATGGCCGATTGTCGCAGCCGGCAGAGCGCCTTCGTGGACGAGGCGACAGCGGCGGATGTCGGCTTTTGCCGGGCGTTTGCGTCTTACCAGTAGCAGGGTCACGCAGCACCTGCGCATCTGCAACGCCGAACCATCGAAGGAAGACACGATGAAAGACATCAAGAACCGCCGCGACGCCGGCGCCAGGCGCCGCATCTTCGTCTCCGTCGCGATCACGCTCGCAGCCGGCACCGTCACTGCAGGCGTCATGCTGCATCACCGCGAGGGAGGCATCGACGCGGCGTCCTCTTCCCGGTCGCTGGCAAGCGGCCTGTCCGCGATCCCCAGCGCGAACGCGAACGAGACGGCGACATGGTCGGACAGGTCGGTTCCCGCTGCGTCCGAAGCGCTGCGGCCCGCTTCCAGCGAAGAACGGGAGCCATCGCCGACGTTCTGACTCGCCCGGACCGGGCTGCGCCAGGAAAAGCGCTCAGGCGGCCGGACGGCCGTGCAGCGCCCATCGCTCGACGGCATCGAACGCTGCCTGCACGGCGATCGCGAGCACGGCGGCCGGCAACGCGCCCGCCAGCATGACGCTGCTGTCGTTGACGGCGAGGCCCGCGACGATGCGCTCGCCGAAGCCGCCCGCACCGATGAACGCGGCCATGGTCGCCGTGCCGACGTTGATGACGGCGGCGGTCTTGATGCCCGCGAGCAGCGTCGGCGCCGCCAGCGGCAGCTGCACATGCACGAGCGCCTGGCGCGCGGTCAGGCCGAGCGAAAGAGCCGCCTGCGCCATCTCGCGCGTCACGCCCTGCAGGCCGGTGTAGGTGTTGCGAACGATCGGCAGGAGCGCATAGAGAAAGAGTGCGATCAGGGCAGGCAGCACGCCGATCGAGCCGACCAGTGCGATCAGAAAGGCCAGCAGCGCCAGCGACGGCACGGTCTGAAGGATCGCGACGGCGCCGAGCAGCAGGCCGGCGAGGCGAGGCCAGCGCCAGGCCGCGATCCCGACCGGCACGCCGACAAGAATGGCGAGCACGAGCGATCCGAACACGAGCAGCAGGTGCTCCGCAGCGAGACGCCCGAAGTCGGGTGCGAAGAGGCGCTCCAGAAAGCTCGGCTTGCGCGGTGGCGCGGGCGAGGCGCCGCTTGCCGACGGCGCCATGGCGCCTGCAGCGGCGGCCGCGCCATGCGACACGTCGCTCCCGGCGAGAAATGCCTTGGCCACGTCGGCGAAGCTGCGGCCATCGAGCTCGACCTCGGCGTTCATGGCGATCATCGATCGACCATCGATGGCGCCGGCAAGGCGCTGCAGGGGCGCCGTGTCGAGGCCGGCACGCATCAGCAGCACCGCGTCGTAGCTGGGGAAATAGGCGCGATCGTCCTTGAGCACGCGCATGCCGAGGCGGCCGAGCCTGGCGTCGGTCGAATAGACGTCGATGACGTCGATGCGGCCGGCGGCGACCGCGTCGTAGGCGAGCCCATGATCGAGGCCGATCGGCGTCTGGGTCATCGCGTACGCGCCGCGCAATCCCGGCCAGCCGTCCGCGCGCTCGAGGAACTCGTGCGACAGGCCGAGACGAAGCGCGCGGCCCTTGCGCGACGCGAGATCGGAGATGCTGTCGATCCCCAGTGAACGCGCCTTGTCTTCGGCCATCGCCAGCGCATAGGTGTTGTCGAATCCGAGCGGTATCGCCGCGCGCAGTCCGCGCGGCGCCAGCCAGCGGTTCAGCTCGTCGAGGGAGGGGTTGCCTTCTCGCCCCAGCAGCTCGCGGACGATGGTGCCGGTGTATTCGGGGTAGATGTCGACCGCACCGCTCGCCAGCGCCTGCTCGAGGATGCCGGTGTTGCCGAGCCCCTGCCGATGCTCGGCCCGGCGGCCGGCGGCGACGTACGCCTGAGTGACGATCTCGCCCAGGACGTACGACTCGGTGAACCGTTTCGATCCGACGACGATCGGCTTGGTGGCGGCCGGACTCGCCGCGGCAGGCGCGACGGCAAGGCCCGAGACGATGACGAGGCCGGCTGCCGCAGCGTGTAGGATGAGTCTTACCGGTGAACAGGCCCTTCGTGGTTTGCGAGGCAAACGGTCATCGCCCAGACTCGCACGCTCGAATTCGACTGTTTCGCTTGTCCAAGCTTTGTCTGCCCTTGCAGCCTCCTTCCCCGCTTCGCCCCCATCACGGCATGAATCGCGCGAATCGGCGGACGAGCGGCTCGGCATGACGCAGCTACGCGCGTTCATCGTCGAGGACAGCCCGGTGATCCGGGAAAATCTCGTCGCAGCGCTCGAGGAGATGGCGCCCATCCAGGTCATCGGCACCGCCGAGGACGAAGCGACGGCGATCGAATGGCTCTCGAACAGCCAGAACCAGTGCGACCTGGTCGTCGTCGACATCTTCTTGAAGAGCGGTTCGGGTCTGGGCGTGCTGCGTGCCGCGGCCATTCCGGCGCGCCCGTTGAAGCTGGTCGTCCTCAGCAACTACGCGACGCCCGACATGCGCCGAAAATGCCTCGAGCTCGGCGCCGATCGGGTCTTCGACAAATCGAACGAGATCGATGCGCTCATCCTCTATTGCTGTCGCCTGGCCGACGGTGGCTCGAGCCTCGGCGAACTCAGCAGCCTCTCCTGAGCCCATGCGCGAGCGTGCGGGCTCGCCGCTACTGGATCAGCCCGTTCTTGAGGGCGTAGTAGGTCAGGTCGCTGTTCGACTCGAGCTTCATCTTTTCCATGACGCGCGTGCGGTACGTGCTCACGGTCTTGACGCTCAGCGACATGCTGTTGGCCATGTGGCCGATCGTTTCCCCCTTGGCCAGGCGAAGAAAGACTTGGAACTCGCGCTCGGACAGCTGCTCGTGCGCCGGCCGATCCGCGGTGCCGCCGCCCAGGCCGTCTGCGAGCAGCTCGGCCACACCGGCGGTGATGTACTTGCGGCCCCGATAGACCGTTCGGATCGCCTTGACGATCTCTTCCGGATCGCAATCCTTGTTGAGGTAGCCGCTGGCGCCCTGGCGCAGCAGCGTCGTGGCGTAGTGCTCCTCCGGAAAGCCCGAGAGGATCAGCACCGGCAGGTCCGGCGCCCGCGCCTTGATCGCCGCCAGCGCGTCGACACCGCTCTGGTCGGGCATCGACAGGTCCATGAGAATCACGTCGACGTCGCCCTTCCTGACGATGTCGACCGCCTCGCGGCCATTGGCAGCCTCGGCGACGACGGTGAGATCGACCTGCTCGGAAAAAAACTGTCGCAGCCCGGCGCGAACGATGGCGTGGTCGTCGATGATGGCAATTCTGATCATGATGAAAGCGGCCTTCCGTTCCGCATCCGCGGCGGCCGCGAGTTTGGGGTCGGCCTTTGGCAATGAAGCCACTATCGTACTTCCGGCGCAGCATCGTCGCCTTTCCGCTCGCGGCGCTGGCGGCACTGGCCATGTTCGTGATCAGCGAACTGTCCTATCAGGACGCGACGGGCGCGCTCGACTCGCTGGGTGACCGCGGCAAGGCGCGCAGCCAGCTGAACATCGTCGCCAAGAGCCTGCTCGACGCCGAGACCGGCCAGCGCGGCTACCTCCTGACGTCGCGAGAGAGCTATCTCGCTCCGTATCGGGACGCGCACGAGAGCCTGCACAGCGCGATCGACTGGCTGAAGACCTATTACGAAAGGGATCCCCGATCCGCGCCCCTCATCCACCAGCTGATCACCGCAAGCGACGAGAAGATGAGCGAGCTGGCGACGACGCTGGAGCTGCACGACACGAACGCGAACCAGGCCTGGCGCGACCTGATGTTGAGCGACATCGGCCAGGAAAGAATGGATCGAGTCCGCGCCCTGACCGAGCAGCTCATCGCCTACGAGGACACGCAGGTCGCCGTCGGCAGGAAGGGCGTCTATCAGACGCTGATGCTCAACCGCATCGGTGTGACGGCCATGGCGGCGATCAGCCTGCTCGCCCTCTTCATGTACCTGCGCCAGACCGCGGCCCTCGGTCGCGCGACCGCCGACGAGAGCGTGCGCGTCGCCACCGAGCGCGACCGTCTCGAGGCAGAGGTCACGTCGCGCACGCTGCAGCTCAAGGAGCTTGCGCAGCACTTGCAGACGATCCGCGAGGACGAGCGCAGCCACCTTGCCAGAGAGTTGCATGACGAGCTCGGCGCCCTGCTCACCGCAGCCAAGCTCGACGTGGCGCGCCTCAAGTCGCGGCTGGGCACTTCATCGCGCGAGGCGAGCGAGAGGATCGCGCACCTGAACGAAACGCTCAACGGCGGCATCGCCTTGAAGCGCCGCATCATCGAAGATCTGCGGCCATCGTCGCTGAGCAATCTGGGGCTGGTCGCGGCGCTCGAGATCCTGCTTCGCGAGTTCGGCGCGCGCAGCGAGCTGACCATCGTCGACGAGCTCGAGCCTGTCGATCTCGATCCGGCTGCGCAACTGACCGTCTATCGTCTGGTCCAGGAAGCGCTGACCAACATCGTCAAGTACGCCCAGGCCTCGAAGGTGCACGTCACGCTTGCCGCGCATGGCGAGTCGCAGGTCCGCGTCGCCGTCCAGGACGACGGTGTCGGCTTCGACACCGACCTGCCGCGGATCGCCACGCATGGCCTGCTCGGCATGCGCTATCGCGTCGAAGCGGAGGGCGGAGAGATGCGGCTGCGGTCCAGGCCCGGGGAAGGCACGTTGATCGAAGCGACCTTGCCGGTCCTGATCGAGGCCGAGCCCGAGACAACGCCCGAGCCGAGCGAAGCGAACGCGGCATGATCGACGGTTCCCTCCTCGAAAACCGCACCCGGGTGCTTTCTGTCGGTAGCGTCCTACGGACGTCCGACGGCTCCCCCGACAGGGCACCGCGCACGCAACCTATCGCCGTCGCTGGCGATGTGCCCCAGACTGCATCCATCGACCCTCTCTCACCGACCAAGGAACCATGATGAACACTGTCAGCAGCACCACCAAGTCCCTCGCGCAACAAAGCCAGGAAGCCGCCGACAAGATTGCCGACAGCGCCCAGAGCGCGATCCGCACGACGCAGCGCGCCGCCGACGGCGCACTGGACAACCTCTCGTCGAAAGTCGAGAGCGCCCGCGACCAGGCAACGCCCCTTCTTAACCGGGTGTCGTCGCAAGCAGAAGCCGCGGCACGGCGTGGCATCGAGGCAGTGCGCGACACGTCGCAGCAACTGCGCGACAAAGCACTGCGCGCCTCCGACAGCGCCGTCGGCTACGTCAAGGACGAGCCGATCAAGGCCATGCTCATCGCTGCCGCCACCGGCGCGCTGCTGATGGGCCTGGTCGCGCTGATGAGCCGCTCGCGCGACTGAACGCCGCTCCTTCGCGCCATCGCCGCCCGGCCCCCATGATCCATCCGCTGCTGCGTCTCATCGCGACCGAGCCGCAAGTGCTTGGCGACCATGTCGAGGCCTACGCCGAGCTGGTGGGCGAGGAGGTCAAGAAAACCGGCGCGGCGTGGGGCATGCGCCTCGGCCTCTATGCCGCGGCCCTCGCCCTGGGCGCGATCGGCCTCGTGCTGGCCGGCGTCGCTGTGATGCTCTGGGCGTCGCTTCCACCGACCGGCTTCCAGGCACCATGGGTGCTGCTCGTCGTCCCTGGCGTCGTCCTGTTGCTGGCCATCGTCTGCGGCGCCGTCGCGCGGCGCAATCCGATCGAGAACGCGTTCGAAAACGTCAAGAAGCAGCTCAACGCCGACATGGCGATGCTGCGTGAAGTGAGCGCGCCGTGAGCGCGGTCATGCCGAATCCCGGGCTCGCGTCAGACGCGGCTTTTCCTGCGGTGCTGCCCATGGTCGATGCGACGCCTCTCTCGGCGGCCGATCGCCTGGCCGCGTCGAGAACGCGTCTGCGTGCAGCGCTGATGGAGATCGCCCACCCGCCGCCGCGCCCGTCGATGTTCGACGGTCTCGGCAAGCTCGGCGGCTTTCTCGATCTGAAAGGCCCGCTGATCGATCGCATCAAGGCCATGCCGGGTGCCTCGCTCGTTCTCGAGACGCTGGAAAGCTGGTGGGCGCAACACCCGCTGCACACCGCCGGCGTCGTCGCGGAAGAAGCGTCGCGCAACTTCGTGCTGCCCATCGCCCGACAGAACCCCTATGGGCTGATGATCGGCTCGGTCGTCTTCGGCGCGCTGTTCGTGCTGTCGCGGCCGTGGCGTTGGCTGTTGCGGCCGGCGCTGTTCGTCGGCCTGGTGCCGCAGCTCGCGGTGCAAGCACTCAAGAGGATGCCCATCGAGTCGTGGCTGCGCGTGTTCGAGTCGATCAAGACGCCGCGCAAACCAGCCGCCACGACAGACGCCCCTTCGGCGACGGACGACAGACCAGAGGCGCCTTCGATGCCTTGACCACTTACCTCCCAACGGCCCCTTGCCGACCCGCCCGCGCGGATCTCGGCCGGTCTCCCTCCGTGGGGCTTTTTAAAAACGCGCTTCGGCGCGTTTTTTTTGCCGCTCGCGATGCCCGGTCAATGCCCGGCGCCGGCTGGCTCGGGAGTTGCTTCATCGGAATCGTCCTACAGGGGCGGCGTCACCGTACCGACAGACGGGTCGGCCGCTCCAGCCTATGATCGAAGTTCAATGCAAAGAAATCGACACACGAACTCGCAAGCCTTCGGTCCGGCCGGTCAACGCGGGCGGGCGCCGTTCTGGGCCACCGCAGCCATCGATGGCTCACCCGATACGTCGCCGCTCGAGCTTTCCGCGCTCGGCGACCATGTGAGTCACTGCAACGGATCGCGCGGCCGCATGTTCGCTCTGCGCTGCGCAGCCGACGCGCTCGCGGGCTTCATCGCGCCGCGTTTCGTGACCACTCTGGTCGTGGTCATGATCGTCTTCGGGGTGGGCTCGCTCATCGTCTGACGGGCCGATGCCAGCGCCCGAATTGATGCGGCTGGTGCCCGACGCACCGGCGGCGTTGGGCGACATCCTCGATCCGGAGCGCGGCCCGCTCGAGCACCCGAACCGCTCGGAGATCTTCGGTCCGGAGCGATTCGCCCAGCACGGGCGCAGCCTCGGCGAGACGCACGCTGCGCGGTTCGCACCATCCGGCTCAACCGCATTCTTCCCGCGCCTGCGCGACAACGTCCGCATCCTGCGCGAAGCGCACCGCTACATCGGCCACCAGGCGAGGACAGGCTACGACGTCAGCCCCGCCGCCGAGTGGCTGCTCGACAACTTCCACATTGTCGAAGCGCAGTTGCGCGAGATCCGCGAGGGCCTGCCGCGACGCTATTTCCGCGACCTGCCGATCCTGCGCGACGAGCCGCTCGTCGGCCTGCCGCGGATCTACGGGGTCGCCTGGGCCTTCATCGCACACACCGACAGCGCCTTCGACGAAGACCTTCTCGTTCACTTTCTCAAGGCCTACGAGGAAACGCGCGAGCTGACGCTCGGCGAGCTGTGGGCGCTGCCGACGACGCTGCGCGTCGTCCTGATCGAAAACCTGCGCCGTCTCGCCGAACGCGTCGCTGCCAACAAGGCGGCCAGAGAAGTCGCCAATCGCTGCTGCGACCACATCGGGTCCTATCCGACCGAGCGGCTCGACGCCTTGCTGGCCCTGCTCAACCGGCGCGCCGTCGGCGAAACCTTTCTGGCGCAAATGGCGCAGCGCCTGCAGGACCATCGCTCCGCCGACGAAGCCTCGGCGGTCGAATGGCTGAAGCGCGTCGCACCACATCTGGCCGACATCCAGACGCGGCTGCCCGCAGCGCAGGCAGCGGACAACCTCAGCGTCGGCAACGCGATCAACTCGTTGCGATCGATCGGCGACGCCGACTGGCCGAACATCGTCGCCGAGACCAGCGTGCTGATCGGCCTCATGCTCCGTTCACCGGCGTTCGCCGCCGAGCGCGACGACACGCGCGACCAGACCTTGCACGCGATCGAGCTGCTCGCCAAGCGGAGCGGGAAAAGCGAGCGCACCGTCGCTGAAAAGCTGCTCGGCCTGATGCAGGACGGCACGACCATGCCGGTCGAATCGGACGACACGACCGGCGTGGCCGGCTACTGGCTGCGCGGGCCGGGCCAGCCCATCCTGGCCCGCGCGCTCGGCCTGCCGGACCACGACCTGTACCGACGCCGCCGCCTGTGGCGCAGCATCGCGCTGCCGGCCTACGTGTTGTCGATCGGCGCGACGACGTTCGCCATCGTCGCCTGGGTGCTGCTGCGCCACGCCGAGCTCGCACCGCACGGGTCCGGCTGGCCTTGGCTCGGCATCGTCGCCGCGGCGCTGATGTTGTTCCCGGCATCGGAGACGGCAGTGGCCGTCATCAGCCGGCTGATCAGCGAGTCGTCCCGACCGAGCCGGCTGCCGCGCCTCGCGTTCGCCGACGGCATTCCCGCCGAGCATCGGGCCATGGTCGTCATCCCGGCGATGCTGACGTCGTTGCGCTCCGGCGGCGCGCTCGCGCACCAGCTTCAGCTTCACTACCTCGCCAATCCCGAAAAGGGCGTGCAGTTCGGCCTGCTCACCGACTGGGCCGATGCGCCTGCCGAGCACCTCGACGACGACGCGCCGCTGCTCGATGCGGCCGTGCGCAGCGTCGAGCGACTCAACGGCCTCTACCCTGTCGATGCCGGCGAGCGGGCGCGATTCGTGGTCCTGCATCGGCAGCGCCGGTTCGCCGAATCCGAGCAGTGCTGGATGGGCTGGGAGCGCAAGCGCGGCAAGCTCGAGCAGCTGTTGGCGATGCTTGCCACCGGCTCGGCGAGCCCGTTCGTCGATCTCGGCAAGGTGTCGCAAGTCGCGCCCGGTGTGCGCTACGTGCTCACGCTCGACAGCGACACGCGCCTGCCACCGGGACGGCTGCGCGACCTCGTCGGCGTCGCCTCGCATCCGCACAACCGGCCGCGCCTGTCCGCCGACGGCCGTCGGGTCGAGCACGGCTACGGCATCCTGCAGCCGCACGTCGCGACACCGCTGCCGTCGCCGGAAGACGTGACGCTCTACCACTGGCTGTTCTCCGGACAGAGCGGCATCGACCCGTACAGCATCGCCAGCTCCGAGGTCTACCAGGATCTGTTCGGCGAAGGCACCTTCACCGGCAAGGGTCTGCTCGACGTGCAGGCCGTGCACGCCGTGCTCGGCGGCCGCTTGCCCGAGAGCCAGGTGCTCAGCCACGATCTGCTCGAAGGCTCGCTGGCCCGCTGCGCCGCCGTCACCGACGTCACGGTGATGGAAGACGCGCCGTTCCATGCCGACGTCGCCGCCTCGCGCGTGCACCGGTGGACGCGCGGCGACTGGCAGTTGCTGCCGATCCTGCTGCGGTCCGGCCGCTACGGCATCCGCACCGTGAACCGCTGGAAGATGACCGACAACCTTCGCCGCTCGCTGGTCGCGCCAGCCTCGCTGGTGCTGCTGGCCATCGCGCTCTGCAGCGACATCGTTTCGCCGTGGGCGGTGCTGGCGCTGATCGGCTTCGCCTTCACGGCGGGGCCGTTCATGGGCGCGCTTGCGGCGCTGGCACCGAGCCGCGACGAGATCGCCCTGACCCATTTCTATCGCCAGAGCGTGGCCGACCTGGGGCGCGCGACCTTCAGCGGCCTGTGGCTGATCGCCCAGCTGCTGCAGCTGGCGTTGATGGCTTGCGACGCGATCATCCGGGCCCTCTGGCGGACGTACCTCAGCCACCGCCATCTGCTCGAGTGGACCACCGCGGCCGCGGCCGAGGCTTCGGCGTCGTTGAGCCTGCTCGTGCTCGTTCGCAAGCACTGGGGCGTGCCGCTCGCGGCGCTGCTGCTCAGCGGCTCGCTGCTGTTGCTGAAGACGCCGCATCCGGCGCTCGTCGTCACGCTGGGCATCGTCTGGGCGCTCTCGCCGTTGTGGACCTGGTGGGTGAGCCGCCCGCGCCCGCCGCGTCGCTCCGATGCGCTGTCGCGTGCCGACCGGTCGCTGTTCGAAGGCATCGCGCGCGATACCTGGCGCCTGTTCGAGCGTTGCGTCGTGATCGACGAGCACGACCTGCCCCCCGACAACCTGCAGACCGCGCCGGGCGACATGGTCGCGCACCGCACGTCGCCCACCAACATCGGCCTCTACCTGTTGTCGGTCGCCTGCGCGCAGGAGTTCGGCTGGATCGGCAGCGTCGACATGGTCTCGCGCATCGAGGCGACGCTCGCCACGATGGGCAGGCTGGTCCGGCACCGCGGCCACTTCCTCAACTGGTACGACACGGTTCGCGCCGAAGCGCTGCTTCCTCCCTACGTCTCCACGGTCGACAGCGGCAACCTCTGCATGCACCTTCTCGCCGTCGCGCAAGCCTGCCTGGAGACGGCCGACGCGCCGGTTCCCGGCGTGTCGCTGCGGCGCGGCATCGGCATGTCGATGACTCGCCTCGAGGAGCTGCGCAGCGCCAGCGACAAGCC
>DAIMIM010000035.1:0-4306 GCA_036722755.1 Caldimonas sp.
GCCCGACCAGGCGCATGCCGCGCACGCGCTTGACGGCGACGATGTAGTAGAGCGCTCCGAACGGCGGCCACCAGCGGTCGCCCGCCCGCTCCATCCAGCCGAAGCGGGCCAGCCACGTCGCCGACGTCACCGGCGGGATGTAGCAGCCGAAGCGACCCGACTCGACCTCGAAGCTAAGCAGCCTCAGCCAGTCACGCAGGCGCCGATAGCCGATGAATTCGCCCGAGCGCGGCAGGAACAGGTCGCGCTCCTGGCCGAGACCGAGACGACGCCGAAGCCGGCCGAGCCGCTGGCGCGTGCCCCACAGGCTCGCCGGGTTGAAGCCCAGGATCAGGACGCGGCCTTCCGGCACCAGCACGCGCTCGACCTCGCGCAAGGTCAGGTGCGGGTCGCGCGCCAGCTCGAGCGCATGCGGCAGGACGACGAGGTCGAGGCTGGCCGCGTCGAAAGGCAAGGCGTGGAAGTCGCAGCGCAGCGACGGCGCGATGGCGGCCCGCAGCGGCTCGACGGGCTCGTCCGACGACGCCTCGACGGCGAGCCAGCGATGCGGCATGCGGTTGGCGCGCAGGGCATCGAGCTCGGGCAAGCCGAGCTGCAGGGCATGGAAGCCGAACACGTCGACGAGCGCCTGGTCGAGATGGCGCTGTTCCCACTCGAGCAGGTATGCCCCGACGGGTGTCTCCAGCCATTGGGGCAAATGTATGATCGCGCCTTCCCTCATGAACCTGACCGCCGTACCCGCTTTCAGCGACAACTACATCTGGATGCTCGACGACGGCCGCAGCGCCATCGTCGTCGATCCGGGCGAAGCGGGGCCGGTCGAGGCCGCGCTCGATGCCAGGCGGCTGACGCTGGCGGCGATTCTAGTGACCCACCACCATGCCGATCATGTCGGCGGCGTCGACCGCCTACGCTCGCGTCTGCAGGGGCCCGTGTTCGGGCCCGCGCACGAGGACGTGCCGCAGCCGTGCGACGGCCACGTCGAGGGCGACGTGGTCCAGGCGCTCGGGCTGCGCTTCGAGGTGATCGACGTGCCTGGGCACACCGCCGGCCACATCGCCTTCTTCAACAGCGAAGGCGCCGGCGAGCCGATCGTCTTCTGCGGCGACACGCTGTTCTCGGCCGGCTGCGGCAAGCTCTTCGAAGGCACGCCGGCGCAGATGTTCGCGTCGCTGAACAAGCTCGCGGCGCTGCCCGATGCGACGCGCGTCTGCTGCGGCCACGAATACACGGTGTCGAACCTGCGCTTCGCGCACGCGGTCGAGCCGAACAACGACGACATCGCGCGCCACATCGAGCGCTGCCAGGTCCTGCGCGCCGCAGGCAAGCCGACCGTCCCGTCGCCGATCGGGCGCGAGCGCCGCATCAATCCATTTCTTCGCTGTGCCGAGCCCGTGGTGATCGAGGCCGCGGTCGCGCATGGCGCCAGCGGACGCGGCGGCGGCGCCGTGCTCGGCGCGATCCGCACCTGGAAAAACGAGTTCCGATGACGCCCACACCGCAGGTACGCTTTCTCTCACCCGCGCAACGCCTCCTGGGTTTCGCGTGGCTGACGCCCCTTCTCCTGGCTGCCTGCGCGATGTCTCCGCCTCCTGCGCCATCGGTCGCGAGCGTCGCCAATGCGGCGACGGCAGCTTCCGCGGCCAGCGCCGGCGCGGCCGACAAGACGGTCTTGCTCGCCGCAGCCGCAGCCGCGTCGGCCGACGACGAGCAGGTCGCGGCGCCCGTTCCGGTCGACCCGGTGCGCCCCGACGTCCACGTCAACATCGACGACCGCAGCGCCCGCGTCGACCTCTGGGACCGGGTGCGCCAGGGCTTCGCCATGCCCGACATCGACAACGATCTGGTGCGCGATCGCGAACGCTGGTACGCGGCCCGCCCCGACTACGTCGCACGCATGACCGAGCGCGGCAGCCGCTATCTTTTCTACATCGTCGAGGAGCTCGACAAGCGCGGCATGCCGACAGAACTCGCGCTGCTGCCCTTCATCGAGAGCGCCTACAACCCGCAGGCGATGTCGGTGGCACGGGCCTCGGGCATGTGGCAATTCATCCCGTCCACGGGCCGCGATTTCGAGCTGAAGCAGAACGTCTTTCGCGACGATCGCCGCGACGTGCTGGCCTCGACCCGCGCCGCGCTCGACTACCTGCAAAAGCTCCACATCATGTTCGGCGACTGGCAGCTCGCGCTCGCCGCCTACAACTGGGGCGAAGGCAACGTGCAGCGCGCCGTCGCGAAGAACCAGAAAGCCGGCCTGCCGACCGACTACCTGAGCCTGAAGATGCCGGCGGAAACGCAGCTGTACCTGCCGAAGCTGCAGGCGGTGAAGAACATCGTTTCCCGGCCTGCCGATTTCCATCTGGCCCTTCCGGAAATGTTCAACCACCCGTACTTTCTCGCCGTGCCGATCGAGCACGACATGGACGTCGCCGTGGCCATCAAGCTCGCCGGCATCCCGCTCGACGAATTCCAGACGCTCAATCCGCAGATGAACCGGCCGGTCATCCTGGCCGCCGGCACGCCACAGGTGCTACTGCCTTACGACAACGCCAACCGCTTCGTGCGCGACCTGCCGCAGCACCGTGGCCCGCTCGCCACCTGGACAGCCTGGACGGCGCCGAAGACGATGAAGCCGACCGAAGCGGCGAAGTCGGTGGGCATGAACGAAGAGGCGCTGCGCGAGGTCAACCACATTCCTTCGCGCATGCTGATCAAGGCCGGCTCGACGCTGCTCGTGCCGCGCGGAATCGCGCTGGTGGCCGACGTGTCGAGCCACGTTGCCGACAACGCCACGCTCGCCCTGGCGCCCGACGCACCGCCGCTGCACAAGCTGCGTTTGCGCGCCGGGCGCCGCGACAGCGTCGCGTCCGTGGCGACGCGCTATCGCGTCAACGCCGTCCAGGTCGCGGAGTGGAACCAGGTCGCGGCGAACGCGCGCTTCTCGCCGGGGCAATCGGTCATCGTCTATGTCTCGCAGGGCGGCCGCAAGGCGCCAGGGGCGACCACGCGCACGGCGCGAGCGACCGCGCACCACGCCGCATCGACACACGTCGCTGCAGGCCACGCAGTGCGCACGTCGATGTCGGCCCGCGTCGCGAAGAGCTCGTCGACAGGCACAGGCCACGCGACGAAGAACGTGCGGCTGGCCAAAAACTGACCGGCCGCGCTGCGCGCGCCCCTCCACCGGACGTCAGCGCCTGTCGACGAAGGCGTGGGCGATCGTGCCGAGATCGACGTACTCGAGCTCGCTGCCGATCGGCACGCCCCGCGCCAGCCGCGTCACGCGCACGTCGCGCGAGCGGAGCGCCTCGGCCAGCACATGCGCGGTGGCCTCGCCTTCGGCGGTGAAGTTGGTGGCGACGATGACCTCCTCGACGGTGCCGTCGGTGGCCCGGTCGAGCAACTGGCGCGCACCGATCTCGGCCGGGCCGATGCCATCGAGCGGGCTCAGCCGACCCATCAACACGAAGTAGAGGCCGTGGTAGCTGCCGGTGCGTTCGATCGCCGCCTGGTCTGCCGGCGTCTCGACCACCGCGAGCTGGCGTCGATCGCGCGCGGCGTCGAGACAGATGCTGCAGACCGGCTGCTCGGTGAAGGTGTGGCAGAGCTCGCAGTGGCGCACCCGTGACGTCGCCTGCAGCAAAGCGTCGGCGATGCGCCGCGCGCCGTCGCGGTCGTGCTGCAGCAGGTGGTACGCCATGCGCTGCGCCGACTTGACGCCGACACCGGGCAGACGGCGCAGCGCTTCGACCAGCCCTTCGAGCGAGGCTTCAGCCGCCACGTGAGGGCATCAGAACGGGAGCTTCATGCCGGGGGGCAGCGGCATGCCTGCCGTCAGCTTGCCCATCTTCTCGGAGCTCACCGCTTCGGCGCGGCGCACGCCGTCGTTGAAGGCGGCGGCGATCAGGTCTTCGAGCATGTCCTTGTCGTCGCCGACCAGGCTCGGGTCGATGGTGACGCGCTTGACATCGTGCTTGCAGGTCATCGTCACCTTGACGAGGCCGGCGCCCGACTGGCCCTCGACCTCGATCGTCGCCAGCTCGTCCTGCGCCTTCTTGAGGTTGTCCTGCATCGCCTGCGCCTGCTTCATCAGCCCGGCGAGTTGGCCCTTCATCATGGTGCTGCTCCTGAAAAATCAGACGGGTTTGACCGAGCCCGGAACGATGCGTGCGGTCTTGTATTGGGCGAGCAGGGCCTTGACGAGCGGATCGTCCTGGATGACCTGCTCCGCTTCCGCCTGCCGGCGACGCTGCTCGACGGCGTCGCGCTCGGCCGGCGAATCGGCGGCGATGCCGGCCTCGACCTC
>DAIMIM010000035.1:4316-14022 GCA_036722755.1 Caldimonas sp.
CCGGCCGACCGGCGGCTTCGGCGAGCGCCGCCTGCAAGCGCTCGCGCAAGGCCGGTGCGCGCAGGTTTTCGCGCTCGACGCGCAAGCGCCAGAGTTGCGCCGCCTCGCCGTCGACCACGCCGACGCACTCGGCCTGCATCGCCAGCTCGCGCACCATCGCGCCGATGCTGCCGGCCAGGGCCATGCGGCGGACCGCCTCGGCCCAGCGATCGGCGGCGGCGGGGTCGTGCGCCGCTGCGGGATCGCGCTCCCGCGCGGTCAGGACGGGCGACGAGTCGGCTGCTCGACGTGGCGCCGGATCCGGCCTGGCCGGTGTTGGGACGGCGATCGGAGCGGCGACCGGAGCGTCGATGCGTGCGACCTCCGGCGCTGCAGGGGCGCTGCGCGGCACGTTGCCGGCGGGCGCCGTCACCTGCCGATCGCGCGGCGGAAAAGCAAGCATGCGCAGCAGCACCATCAGCAAACCGCTGTATTCGTCGGGGGCGAGCGGCAGCTCCGCGCGGCCGTGCAGGACGATGCTGTAGAGCAGCTGCGTCTCATCGGCCGGCAACACGCCGGCCAGGCGGCCGACGCTGGCCGCTTGCGTATCGTCGTCGGTGCCGGCGTCGCCGACCGCCTGCAGCACAGCCATCTCCTGCAGCAGGATGGCCATCTCTTCCAGCGTGCCCGTCGCCGAGAGGCCGAGCTCGCGCAAGCCGTCGACGGTGGCGACCAGGGCGCGACCGTCCTGCGCCGCGAGCGCCTCGACCAGCCGCACGGCGTGGCCGCGATCGACCGCACCGAGCATGCGCCGGACCGGCGTCTCGTCGACCGCTCCGCCACCATAGGCGATCGCCTGGTCGGCCAGCGACAGCGCGTCGCGCATCGAGCCGTGCGCGGCGCGGGCGATCAGCTTGAGTGCCGGCAGCTCGGAGCCGATCGCTTCGTCGCGCAGCACGCCGACGAGATAGTCGACGATCGTCTGCGGCGCCATCGGCCGCAGGTTGAACTGCAGGCAGCGCGACAGGACCGTCGCCGGCACTTTCTGCGGATCGGTCGTGGCGAGAACGAACTTGAGGTAGTCGGGCGGCTCCTCGAGCGTCTTCAGCATCGCGTTGAACGCCGTCGTCGAGAGCATGTGCACTTCGTCGATCATGTAGACCTTGAACCGGCCGATGGTCGGCTTGTAGACGGCCTGGTCGAGTAGCTGCGTGATCTCGTCGACGCCGCGGTTCGATGCCGCGTCGAGCTCGACGTAGTCGATGAAGCGGCCGGCGTCGATGGCGGTGCAGGCCGCACACACGCCGCACGGGTGCGAGGTGATGCCGCCGCTGCCGTCCGGCCCGGTGCAGTTGAGCGACTTGGCGAGGATGCGCGCGATCGTCGTCTTGCCGACGCCGCGCGTGCCGGTGAAGAGATAGGCGTGGTGCAGGCGCCCCTGCGTCAGTGCGTTGGCAAGGGCCTGGACGACGTGCGGCTGCCCGACCAGCGCCTCGAAATTGCGCGGCCTGTATTTGCGCGCCAGCACCGTGGTCGACATGCGATCGATTCTACGGGCCGGCCCTCCTTGACCTCGGGACGCTGCGGGATAATCGCGCCACTTCGCCCTTCACGATGCCGACCGACCCGACCCCCTCCACGGCCCTCGACTACGGCGGCGCGGGCGTCGACTACAGCGTCATCGATCCGCTCAAGCTCGCCGCGCAACGCGCCGCCGCGTCGACAGCCACGCACCTCGACGCGCACGGCTTCAGCGAGGTCGAGGCGTCGCGCGGCGAATCGGCCTATGTGGTCGACGTCGGGCCGTTCTATCTGGCGAGCATCGTCGAATGCCTTGGCTCGAAGGCGCTGGTCGCCGACGAGATGGCCACGCTCACCGGCCGGAGCGCCTACGCGGCGATCGCGCAGGACACCATCGCGATGGCGGTGAACGATCTCGTCACCGTCGGTGCGACGCCGCTCGTCGTGCAGGCCTACTGGGGCGCAGGCGGCTCCGAATGGTTCGGCGACGCCGAGCGGGCGGCCGCGCTCATCGAGGGTTGGAAACGGGCCTGCGATCACTGCGGCGTCGCCTGGGGCGGCGGCGAAACACCGGCGCTCGGCGGCATCGTCGAAGCCGGCCGGATCGACCTCGCGGCCTCGTGCACAGGCATCGTCAGCCCGAAGGAACGCCTCTCGCTCGGCGAGCGCCTGACCGCCGGCGACGCGATCGTCCTGCTCGCCTCGAGCGGCATCCATGCCAACGGCCTCAGCCTCGCCCGTCGCGTCGCCGAGCGGCTGCCGCAGGGCTACCTCACGCCGCTGCCAGGCAGCGCCGTTCCGATCACGCTCGGCGCCGCGCTGCTGGAGCCGACGACGCTCTATTCGCCGATGACGGAAGCGCTCGCCAGGGCCGGCATCCGCGTCCACTACGCCGCCAACATCACCGGTCACGGCTGGCGCAAGCTGATGCGCCACCGGGCCGACTTCACCTACCGCATCCACACGGTGCCCGACGTTCCTCCGGAGTTGCGCTTTCTTCAGGCCGAGGCGCAGATGTCGCACCGCGAGGCCTACGGCACCTTCAACATGGGCGCCGGCTTCGCGCTGTTCGTCGCGCCGGAGGATGCCGAAGCGACCGTCGCCGTGTCGCGCAAGGCCGGCATCGATGCCTGGATCGCCGGCGTCGTCGAGCCGGGCGAGAAGCGGGTCGTCATCGAGCCGCTGCGCATCGAATTCGACGGCAGCGAACTCGGCTTGCGGATCTGAGCGAAGGCCCGCCGGAAACGAGGGCAACCCGCTTCACTAGGGCCTGTTAACGCTACGGGAGGGATCGCGTGACTCAGCAAACGGGCGCCCGCAAGGCGCAAAGCGCAGCCTTAGGTTGCCTACGGCGAGCATTTGCAACGCGGCGGGCGCCCGTTTGCTGAGATCACCCGCAGGGCCGGGGTGGCGCAGGCCGCAGGGCGGCGTTGCGCACTCGTTGTGTGCCGTAGGCACACGGCCTCGCGCGCGCCTTGCCCTGCGGCCTGCGCCACCCCGGCGCGATCCCTCCCGTAGCGCTAACAGGCCCTAGCATCGCCCACCGCAGCATCGCCGCCTCGCACCATGCTCATCGTCACCGGAGCCATCGCCGCCCGCGCCGACACGTTCGACGAGCTTCGAGCCGCCAGCATCGAGCACGTGGCGCGCTCGCTCGCCGAGCCGGGATGTCTCGAGCACGGCGTCGGCGTCGACGCGAACGACGGGCTGCGCCTGGTCTTCTTCGAACGTTGGGCCGATCGGGCCGCTCTCGATGCGCATTTCAAGGTGCCGGCCTCGCGCGCGTTTGCCAAACGCGCGGCGATTCTCGCCGCGCATCCGCCCACCCTCTCCGTCTACGACGGGAGCGAGATCAGTTTGCGTTGATCCAGGCGGCGGCGTCGTCGAGCACGGGCGCGAGGCCGCGCAACGGCCGCGCGAAAGCGGCGATGAGAAGCGCGTGCGAGACGTGGTCGTAGCGATGCAGCTCGACCGGCACGCCGGCCGCGCTCAGCCTGGCGGCCATCGACAGCGTGCTGCGTTCCGGGCTCACCACCTTGTCGCCGAGCGGCACGGCCAGAAAGGCCTTCGGCGAGCTCGCCGTCACGTCGTCGATCGGCTGCGCGTTCTTCGGATAGTCGGGGTGATGGAACACCGGACGCGCCGGCTCGCCCGGCTCGAGCGGAAAGAAATCGTAGGCGCCGGCCACGCCGATCCAGCCGTCGAGCTCTTTCGGCGAGTGGCCGACGGCAGACAGCCAGCGCGGGTCGAGCGCCAGCATCGCCGCGTTGTAGCCGCCAGCGCTGTGCCCCATGACGAAGACGTGCTTCGGGTCGCCGCCGAGCGCCTGCGCATGCTCGAGCCCCCAGGCCATGGCCTTCGCGCAGTCCTCGAGGAAGGCGGGATACGTCACCTCCGAATAGAGGCGGTAGTCGGCGACCAGGGTCAGGACGCCGTGCGAAGCCAGGGCTTCGCCCATGAACTTGTACTCGCCGCGATCGCCGCTGACCCAGTTGCCGCCGTAGAAGAAGACCACGACCGGCCAGCCGGATGCAGGCGGCGTCGACGCCGGCGTGTAGATGTCGAGCTTTTGCCGCGGCGACGGGCCGTAGGCGACGTCGAGGGTCGGCCGATAGGTGTCGCTGCGGACGAGGGCGTTGAGCGCGCCGGTCGCCGAGCAGGCAACGAGCGTGGTTGCCGCGACGGCGGCGGCAAGGGCGAGGAGAAAGAGGCGCTTCGGTGCGGTCATCGGACGCGGTACGGAGCAAACGGCGGGCCGGATGCGCCGGGGCCCGTTGGCCGGCGGGCCCGGCTCTGCACGCGCCGCAGCAGTGTTGCTCAGCTCACCGGGTCACGGCAGCGTCGCCACGAGGATCTGGCCGAAGCTCAGCATCACCAGCTGCTTCGGGCCGAGGACGGCGAGCCCCTGGACACTGAACAGGCTCGGGTTGCTGCCGAGCACGTTGCCGCTGCCTCCGACCGGGATCAGCAGCGTCGTCGTCGAGCTGCCGGCCGCGAGCATGAAGAGGCCGTTCGGGTCGCTGTAGTAGATCGTGCCGGCGCTGTCGACCGTCACCGCGAAGACCTGGCCACCGGCCGCGGCGATCGTCGAGACGCTCGAGCCGTCGGGCGCGATGCGGCGCAGGAAGCCGCTGTCGGCGACGTACAGCGCGCCGTCGGGGCCCAGGGCGAGCGAGCGCGGCCCGAGGAAGCGCGCCGTCGCGATCGGGCCGTCGACGTGCGCCGCTTGGCCGATCACGCCGGCGTAAGTCGTCACGTTGCCGGCGGCGTCGATGCGGCGAACGGCGTTGTTGCCGGCATCGCCGGCGAAGACGACGCCGGCCGGCCCGGCGGCCAGGCCGAAGATGCGGTTGAAGCGGGCCGCGGCGCCGTTGCCGTCGACGCCGCCGAACGCGATTGCCGAGCCGGCCGGCTGGGTGACGGCGTTGTCGGTGCCGATCCGGCGCAGGCCGAAGTTGTCGGCGACGTGGAGGACGCCGGCGCTATCGCTGGCGATCGCAAAGCCGAGGTCGGCGAACTGCGCTTCGCTGCCGACGCCGTCGACGGCGCCTTCGAAGCTGCCGGTGAGCCCGGCGACGAGCGTGACGGCGCCGCTCGGGCTGATGCGGCGCACGACGTGCGTCGCCTCATCGGCGACGACGACGTTGCCGGCCGGATCGACGGCGAGCGCCTGCGGATCGTTGACGGGCAGCGAGAACGGCATCTGCGGCAGCGTGCCGAGACCTTCCGGCGTGATGCCGGCGGCGCGCGACGAAGCGATCGTGCGCACGTCGCCGACGGTGCTGACGACGCGCAGCGCGAGGTCGTCGGCGAGCACGAAGCCACCGCCGGCGGCGGCGGCCAGGCCGATGCCGAGGTCGCGAATGCGCGCGGTCGTCGTCGAGCCGTCGGCATAGCCTTCGCCGAGAGCGCGCGAGCCGGTCAGCGTCGTCACGAAGGTGCTCGTCAAGTCGATTTGGCGCAGCAGGCCGAAGCTGTCGCGCACGGTGGCGGTATTGCCGCGAACGACGATGCCGTGCGGCGCGCCGATGCTTGCCGCCATGCCGATGCCGTCCGGGCTGGCCGCCGAAAACGTGCCGTTGCCGGCCAGCGTCTCGACCGCGCCGGCGGCGTTGCCGACGCGGACGATGCGCCGGATGCGGTTGTTGGAGGTATCGGCGACGAGCACGTCGCCATTGGCAGCGACGGCCACGCCGAACGGGAAGTTGAATTTCGCGCTCAGTGCCGGTCCATCGGCGAAGCCGGCCGTGCTGCCGGCGTACGTTGTCACGACGCCAGCGGTGGTGACGCGGCGGATCACGTTGTTGTCGAGCTCGGCAATGTACAGATCTCCGTCCGGGCCGAGGGCGATCGCGCTCGGCCGCGCGAACCGCGCAGCGCTGCCTGTGCCGTCGATCGCGCCGCTGGTGCCGGCCAGACCGGCGAGCGTGCTGACGGTGCCGTCGGTGGCGATCCGGCGGATCGTGTGGTTGCCGGTGTCGGCGACGTAGAGGTTGCCGGCCGCATCGTGCGTCAGCCCGAACGGCTGGTTGAACGACGCGACGCTTGCAGCGCCGTCGGCGGAGCCCGCGAGCGGGCCGCCGGCCACCGGTGTGATGGTGAGCAGATCGGCGCTCAGCCGCTTGATTCCGCTGGCGGTGATGAAGCTGAAGCTGCCGCTTGGGTCCTGGTCGATGCCGGACGCCGAGGTGATGTCGGCCTGGTCGCGCAGGCCGACGATCGGCAGCAGGGCGAGCGTGACCGAGCCGGGCGCCGTGACCGTGAGGGTGGCGGCGTTGCTCGGTGTCGCGCTCTGGCCGCTGCAGTCGAGCATGGCGTGGAACTGCGCGCCGCTGTCGGACTGCGCGGTCGTCGGCAGGGTGAACGTGGCGCTCGTCGCGCTGGCGATGTCGGCGAAGGTCGTCGTCCCGCCGGCGGTCGTGCCGCGCTGCCACTGGATGTCGAGCGTGCCCGAGCTGCAGGTCGCGGCGACCATGAACGAGGCCGCCGTGCCGGCGACAACGCTCGTGCTGGCCGGCTGTTGCGTGATCGTCAGCACCGGCGCGCTCACCGTCACCGTCAAGGTGGCGTTGTTGCTGGTCGCCTTGCCGGCGACGTTCGTCACCACGGCGCGAAAAACAGCGCCGCTGTCGGCGAGGGCGGTTGCCGCGATGGTGTACGTCGTCGCGTTCGCGCCGGCGATGTCGACGCCGCCGCGCTGCCATTGATAGGCGAGCGGCGCGGTGCCGGTCGCGGCGACGGTGAACGTCGCCGGCTGACCCGCGGTGACGCTGAGATCGACCGGCTGCAGCGTGATCGTCGGCGGCACGGCCTGGGCCGGGCCGCCTTCGGGCGGCGGCGGCGCGTCGGCGCTGCCGCCACAGGCAGCGAGGACGAGGCAGGCGCCGGCGAGCGCGATCCCGACGATCGCCTTGCGCAGGCCTTGCACGGCCGAGGTGGAGTGAAACGAGGTGGAGGTCATGGCGGCGGTCCGGTTCTAGAACGAGAACTGCGCGGCAACGCCGAGCATCTGCAGAGGCCCGCGCGTCCGATACACCTTGAAGCGGGTCACGTCGTAGTCGACGCCGATCCGCAGCGACGGCGTGATCGCATGGGCGAGACCGAGCCCGAGCATCGGCTGTGCCGTGCTCTGGCTGACGCTGCCCCAGATCGTGTTCTGGTAATCGAAGCGGGTGCGCACGGCGGCCATGCCGGCGCGGGCCGCCACGCTCCATGCAGGCGCGATATTCCAGGTGCCACCGGCGGTCAGGCCGAATCCGCTGACCCTGAACGTGCCGCCGAACTCGGTGCCCAAAGGCGATGTGTCGCCGCCGCGAAAGCGGCCGGCGTCGAAATAGACGGCTTGCACATCGATCGTGTCGTTGAGGCGATAGGCGGCGAACAGCTTGCCGAAGCTGCTGCTTCGATCGCATGCGAACGAAGCGACGCAGTCGTCGCGTCCGCGCGAGACGCCGCCGCCCAGGCCAAGGCTGAAGTCGCCGGCTGCGAGCGCCGGCCCCGCCGTCAACGTGGCCGCGGCGAGAGCGCAGCGCGCAAGGTGGCCGGCCAGGCGCGGCGCGGTGGACGTCGAAAGGACAGTGGACATGGCGGCTCCGTCGATGAGGTCGAGATGCGGGCCGTCACGAGACGGCCGCGCTTATTCCTCAGGACGAGATCCGCAGCCAGACGCTGCCACCGACTGCAGATTTTCTTCGCGAGCCCGGCTCGGCGCCGGATGCGGCGCCGCCACCTCACGGAGGCCGCGGCCTCAGCGTTTCGGATCGGAGGCCGCGCCCTGGACGAGCGCTTCGGCGCGGCCGAGCGCGGCGATCGTGTCGGCGCGGTCGGGCGACATCACGAGCTGCTTTTCGGCGTAGAGGCGCACCGCGTCGCGCAGCGGCGGGATCGCATCGTTCGGCCGGCCGGCAGCCAGCAACACGAAGCCGAGCGTGCTGTTCGCCGTGGCGCGGACGATCTTCGATGGGTAGGAGCTCAAGGCGTCGACGGCCGGACGGGCGAGGGCGATCGCTTCGTCGTGCCGGCCCTGCAGGCTGCGCAAGCTCGCCAGGCGGAGCGCGTGCGTGGCCTTGTCGGGACCGACGAAGGACGACGCGGCGAGGGCGGCAAAGGCCTGATCCGATTCGTCGAGACGACCGAGGCGGGCGAGCGTGAGGGCGCGCGCCGAGAGCGACCGCAGGGCGATCGGTGCGTCGGCGCCGTTGGCCTCGCCGATGAGCCGGGCGCCGGTCTCGAAGTGCGGCAGCGCTTCCTCGCGCCGGCGCGCCGCGGCGAGTGCGCTCGCCAGCGAGTATTGCTCGACGCCCTGGCGCATCGCCGGGTTGTCGGCGGTCGCGCGACTCGCGGCGGTCAGCGCGATCTGGAAGGCCTCGACCGCGCCGGCCGCGTCGCCCGCTTCGAGACGCGCGGCGCCGAGGAAGTTGGCGTTCATCTCGGCTTTGGGATGACCCGGTCCGAGGAACCGGACGGTGTCGGCAAGCACCGCGCTCAGCTCGTCGAGCGCGGCCTGGTCCTGGCCTTCCTGGGCCAGGCCCTGCGCCAGCAGAACCCGCGCGGTGAGCATCGGTTCGCTGACGCCATTTCCCTGGAGGTCTTTTGTCAGGGCCAGTGCGCGGCGCGCCGCGTCGACGGCGCCCTCGCGGTGCGCGAAGATCAGCCCGTTGGCCAGCGACGCCCACGCGCTCATGGCGTCGCGTTTGCTGGCGCCGCCGGGCGAGCCGAGGGCATCGACCGCCGCGCGCTCCGAGGCGATGCCGGCGTCGACCTCGCCCACGTCGAGCTGGGCCGAGCCGCGCCAGCGCAACGCATCGACGAGGGCGTGCGTCGCCACTTGCCGACGCGCTTCGGCAGCGGCGGGCGTCAGCAGCGCGATCGCTTCCTTCGGCTTGTCGAGGCCGACCAGCGCTTCGCCATAGACGACCGTCGCGGCGAGCGTACGCGGGTGCTGCGGTCCGAGCTCGCGGTTGCCCAGCTCGACCGCCTTGTGCAGGATCTTGCCGGCGTCGTCGGTGCGGCCCTGGCCGAGCAGGCTGTAGCCGATTGCCGTCATCAGCTCGACGGCGGTTTCGGGCCGGCCGGCGAGCTCCTTTTCGATGCGCGATTGGGCGGCGACGAGCAGATCGGCGGCCGTCGTCGCCGCGCCGGCGCCTGAATCGGTATCGGCGTTCTCGAAGATCGAGAGCGCGAAGTCCTTGACCTGCTCGGCGCGCGCCGCCTCGAAGCGGGCCTGGCGCGCTTGCCAGAGCGCGACACCCGAGCCGGCCAGCACCGCGGCGAGAACGAGCGCGGCGGCGCTCACCTGCAACGCGTAGCGGGCGACGAACTTGCGCGTTCGATAGCCGAGGCGATCGGGCCGGGCCACGACCGGCTCGTCGCGCAGATGGCGCTCGATGTCGTCGGCGAAGGCAGCGACCGTTGCGTAGCGCTCCGCGGGATCTTTTTTCAGCGCCTTGTTGAGAATGGCGTCGAGATCGCCCGCGAGCTGGCGAGCGAGGCCGCGATCGGCGACGGCGCGGCTCGCCGGCGGCGCTTCGACCGCGGCGATCGCCGCAGCGAGTCCGCTCGTCGCGGCCGTCTCCTTGAGGCGATACGGGCGAACTCCGGACACGAGCTCGTAGGCGACGACGCCGAGGCTGTAGACGTCGCTCGGCGTGCCGATCGGCTCGCCGCGTATCTGCTCTGGGCTCGCATAGTCGGGCGTCAGCGCCCG
>DAIMIM010000036.1:0-6684 GCA_036722755.1 Caldimonas sp.
TACGAAATCGACAACGTCGACATGACGACGCCTTTTGAGGCGACCGTGACTTCGGCCCAGGGCGTCAGCAACGGCACGACTACGATGCAGCTGACCGGCGTCTCCACCACGGTCCCGAACTCGATGGTCTTCTTCAACGGCTTCTCCGCGACGGTCGCGCCGAACGCCGGCGGCCCGGTCGATCCCAACGCCGCCAACAACACGGCGACACGCAGCGTCACCGTCGCGCCCGACGGCGCCGACCTCTCGGTCACCAAGAGCAAGACGCCGGGGCTGGTCGCGCTCGGCTCGAACATGACAAGCACGATCGTCGTCAGCAACGCCGGGCCGCGCACGGCGGCGAGCGGCACGGTCACGCTCGTCGATGCGCTCGATCCGACCAAGGAGCAGTTCGTCGGCTTCGCCGGCAGCAACTGGTCGTGCGTCTCGGCGGCGCCGAACGTCACCTGCACCTACAACGCCGCGCTCGGCATCGCCAGCGCGAGCGCGCTGACGATCACCACGCTGGCGCTCGCACCCGGCATCGCGACCAACAACGCGACGGCCGCCTACTCGGGCACGCCCGGCGACTACAACCCGGCCAACGACACGATCGCCGCGTCGGTGACGATCACCGCGGCGAACAACTCGCCCGACATCCAGATCGGGCTCGGCGCGACCACCGCGGGCGGCGTCGCGACCACCGTCGAGGCCAACGAAACGGCGATCGTCTACACCGCGACGCTGACCAACAAGCTCATCGCGACGCCGGCCAATGCGCAAAACGTCGTCGTCACGCTGAGCATCCCTGGCCGCCTCACGACGACCAGCGTCGTGCTCACCAGCCAGGTGCTGACCAACACCAGCGGCACCTCGAACGCGGCGTTCACCTGCGTGGGCACGGGAACCGGCAGCACCGGCAACGTCGTCTGCACGCAGACCGGCGGCACGCTGCTGAGCCCCGGCGACGTCGTCACCTTCACGGTCACGGCGAACCGGCCGATGCTCGATGTGAGCGCCCTCAACGCGACGGCGAGTGCCGTCTCGACGACGCAGGGCGATCCGCTGCCGGGCGACAACAGCACGAGCGTTCCCGTCACGATCGCACCGATCGCCGACGTCGAGCTCGTCTCCAAGATCCTCGCTGCCAACCCGGTGCTCGCGGGCACCAACGCCACCTACACGATCACGCTGAAAGACGACGGGCCGTCGCAAGCCGCCAACGTCTCGCTCACGGACGTGTTCACGATTCCCGGCGGCGACAGCGGCTTCACGTTCATCTCGGCGGCGGCCTCGAACAGCGGCGTCTGTTCTGGGCTCACCGCTGCAACGAGCTACGCGTCGGGCACGCCGACGCTGACCTGCACCTGGCCAGCTGCGTTGGCCAACGGCTCGGTGCGCACCGTGACGGTCGTCGTGCGTCCGAACTGGCAAGCCGGCGCGGCGGCGCGAACGCTCGCCAACACGGCGACCGTGAGCACGACCACGGCCGAAGACAGCACGGGCGGCCAGGGCACGTTCCCGAACAGCAAGTCGCTCACGCTGAACATCAATCCGGCGTCGGTCGACATGTTGATCAACGACGCGGACCTCGTCGATCCGATCGGCTACGACCCGTCGGTCGCGACCAACAACGACATCACCTACGCCGTCGCCGAGACCAACAACAACGGGCCGTCGCTGGCCACCGGCACCGGCTTCACGTTCACGATGACGCCGCCGGCAAACAAGACGATCACCTTCCGCGGCGACGGCGCCGCGTCCGGCGTGGCTGCGGCCAACCCGAGCGGCACGATCGCGGGAAGCATCTGCGACAACGTCGGCAGCTCGGTCACCAACGCGACGCTGACCATCACCTGCCTCTACGCGGCGCCCGGCCAGCTCGCCTCCAACGCATCGCAGACGCGCTATCTGGTGTTTCGCGTCGGCACGGCGCCCAACGTCGGCGGCGACACCTACTCGACGCTGGCCACCGTCATCGTCAACGAGACCGACAGCAACAACTCGAACAACAGCGAAGGCGAGACCACGACAGTGCGGGTGCGCGCCGACCTCGCGATCGTCAAGACCGCGTCGGTGAACCCGGCACAACTGCGCCAACCGTTCAACTGGAACGTGGCCGTCACCAACAACGGCCCGGGCGACAGCCAGACGACGGGCCTCACCGACACGCTGCCGAGCGGCACTGTCTTCAACGGCACGCCGACCTACGCCATCAGCGGCGGCGGCGCGACCGGAAGCTGCGTCGTCGCCAGCCAGACGCTGACCTGCACCTTCGGCGTCCTGCTGGCCGGGCAGACCGCCACCGTCACCGTGCCGTCACGCGTGACGACCTATCCGAGCGGCGGCACGACGCAGAACTGCGCGACCGCGACGACCAGCGAGGTCGATCCCAACAGCGCCAACAACCTCAGCGTCTGCGCGACGCTGACCGTGCAGCACTCGTCGCTCGCCGGCACCGTATTCCAGGATCGCGACCGGGTCGGCGCCAATGCCGGCACGCCGCAAGCGGCAGCGAGCGAGCCGCGCATCGCGGGCGTCACCGTGCAGCTCGCCGGCACCGATGCCTACGGCAATGCGGTCGCGCTGAGCACGACCACCGATGCCAGCGGCGCCTTCAGCTTCGTCGACCTCTCGCCTGCCGACGCGACCGGCTACACGGTCACCGAGACGCAGCCGGCAGGCTTCGTCAACGGCCCGGCGAGCCCGCCGGTTCCCGCGGCGACTGGCGTCTACGCGGCCGGCGGCAGTGCCGGCAACTCGAGCTACGCGACCATCCTTCTCGCCGGCAACACCGTCGGGATCGGCTACGACTTTCCCGAGGTGAGAAAGCCCAGCCTGTCCGGCTTCGTCTACCTCGACCTCAACGCCAACAACACCCGCGATGCCGGCACCGACGGCGCCATCAGCGGCGCCACCGTGCGCCTGCTCGACGCCAACACGCTGGCCGTCGTCGCGACGACGACGACGAGCGGCACCGGCGCCTACAGCTTCGCCAACCTCGACCCGCTCACCGCCTACACGCTCGAGGAGCCCTTGCCGTCGACGCCGGCCGGACTCGGCAACGGCGCGGTCAATCCCGGCCTCGTCAACGGCGCCGCCTGCGCCAGCGGTTGTACGGCACAGGCCAACACGCCGGTGGCCAACACCGACCGCATCGCGAGCATCGATCTGGGCGCCGGCACCGACGGCACGGCCTTCAACTTCGGCGAGCTGCAACTGACCGGCGTCAGCGGCCTGGTCTTCGTCGACGCCAACCGCAACAACACGCTCGACGGCAGCGACACCGGGCGCGTCGCCGGCGTCACGGTGCGCCTGGTGCAGGGCGCCGACTGTACGAGCGGCACCACGCTGCAGACGACGAGCACCGCAGCCGACGGCAGCTACGCCTTCGCGAGCGTGCTGGCGTTCCAGAACTACCTGGTCTGCGAGACGCAGCCGGCCGGCTACGGCACCGGCAGCGCCAACGGCACGCCGGGCAGCAACGTCGTCACCATCACCAACCTGCCGAGCGCGGGCTCGGCGAACAACAACTTCGGCGAGACCCTCGCGCAGATCAGCGGCTCGGTCTACCAGGACACCGGCGCCGGCACGCCGAGCAACTTCAACAACGGCACGCGCGACGCAGGCGAAGCGGGCATCGCCAATGTGCCGGTCACGCTCTCGGGCAGCGACCAGTTCGGCACGGCGGTCTCGCTGACCGTCAACACCGACGCGTCGGGCAACTATTCCTTCAACGGCCTGTTTCCGCCGAACGGCAGCGGCTACACGCTGAGCGAAGGCGCGATCCCGTCGGCCTCCGGCACGTTCCTGCAAGGCAAGGACACGGCCGGCACCGCAGGCGGCAGCATCGCCGTGCAGGACGTGACCAGCGCCATCGCGCTCACGGCCGGCCAGCAGGCCGCCGGCTACCTGTTCGGCGAGTTGCCGCAGACCAGCATCGGCGGCACGGTCTACATCGACCGCAACCGCAACAACACGATCGACGCGACGCCCACCGACGGGCGGCTGGCCGGCGTGACGCTGCGCCTCGTGACAGGGGCCGATTGCAGCAGCGGCACCACGCTGCAGAGCATGACCAGCGCGGGCGATGGCAGCTACGCCTTCGCGAGCGTGGCCGGCGGCGGCAGCTACCTGGTCTGCGAGACGCAGCCCGCCGGCTACGGCAATGGCGTCGAAAACCCCGGCACCAACGGCAGCACGCCGGGCGCCAACGTGATCGCCATCGCCAACCTGCCGGCGAGCGGATCGAGCGCCAACAACTTCGGCGAGCACGTCGCCTCGATCGCCGGCTCGGTCTACCAGGACTACACGGCAGCGACGCCGGCCAACACCAACAACGGCGTGCGCGACAGCGGCGAGAGCGGCATCGTCAACGTGCCGGTCACGCTGAGCGGCCACGACATCAACGGCGCGGCCGTGAGCGCGACCGTCACGACCGACGTCAACGGCAACTACGCCTTCGCCGACCTGCTGCAAAGCGACGGCTCGGGCTACACCGTCACCGAAGGCGCGATCCCGCTGGCATCCGGCAGCTATGCCGACGGCAAGGACACCGCCGGCACGCTCGGCGCGAGCGTCGCGGTGAAGAACCAGTTCGGCGCCGTCATCCTGCCGGCCGGCACGGTCGCGACCGGCTATCTGTTCGGCGAGCTGCCGATCGCGCCAATCAGCGGCACCGTCTACGTCGACCGCAACCGCAACGGCAGCATCGACGCGACCCCGACCGACGGCCGCATCGCCGGCGTGACGCTGACGCTGCGCTCGGGCGCGACCTGCGCCGGCGCGGTGCTCGCGACGACGGCCAGCGACGCCGCCGGCAACTACAGCTTCAGCGGCACGGCCGCCGGCAGCACGGTGACGGTCTGCGAGACGCAGCCGCCCGGCTATGCCGAAGGCAGCGTCAACCCCGGCACCTCGGCCGCGAGCGGCGCCGCCAACGCGATCACGATCACCAATCTGCCGGCCTCCGGCTCGCCGAGCAACCATTTCGGCGAGCAGGTCGGCTCGCTGGCCGGCTCGGTCTACCTCGACTACTCGGCGGCCTCGCCCGCGACCAACAACAATGGCGCGCGCGATGCCGGCGAGCTGGGCATCGCCAACGTGCCGGTCACGCTGACCGGCCACGACGCCGCCGGCGCGACGGTGAGCCTTTCGACCACGACGGACGCGAGCGGCAACTACGCCTTCGCCGATCTACTGCAGAGCGACGGCGCGGGCTACACGGTCGCCGAGGGCGCGATCCCTGCCGCCTCGGGCAACTATCTCGACGGCAAGGACACCGCCGGCTCGCTCGGCGGCAGCCCGGCGGTGAAGAACCAGACCGGCGCCATCGTGCTGCCGGCCGGCAACGTCGCGACCGGCTATCTCTTCGGCGAGCTGCCGAATGCGAGCATCTCCGGCAGCGTCTATCTCGACCTGAACCGCAACGGCACGATGGAGGCGACGCCGGCCGACGGGCGCATCGCCAGCGTCACCGTGCGCCTTGTGCAAGGCGCGAGCTGCGCGAGCGGCACGGTGTTGCAGACGACGACCAGCGCGGCCGACGGCAGCTACGCCTTCTCCGGCGTCCCCGGCGGGCAGAACTACCTGCTCTGCGAAACCCAGCCGGCCGGCTATGCGCAAGGCAGCGTCAATCCGGGCACGAGCGCGACCACGCCGTCGGCCGACACCATCGTGATCACGAACCTGCCGTCGAGCGGATCGACCGGCAACTTGTTCGGCGAGCGCGCCGGCTCGCTCAGCGGCAACGTGTTCCTCGACGCCAACGACGACGGCCTGCGCAGCGGCGACGCCGGGATCGCCGGCGTCACTGTCACGCTCACCGGCAGCGACGCTGCCGGCAACCCGGTCTCGCGCACTGCGATCACCGATGGCACCGGCGCCTACCGCTTCGACGCCGTGCTTGGCGCCGGCGCGGGCGGCTACACGCTGACCGAGCAGGCCGCGCAACCGGTCGTCGGCGGCAAGACGACCTTCAACGGCAAGACCGCCGCGGGAACGAGCGCGGGTACCGCCACCGCGGTGGCGACGACGCCGAGCGCCGTCGCCGCGATCGCGCTCGCGGCCGGCGCCGACGCGACCGAGAACAACTTCGCCGAGATCCTGCCGGTCTCGCTCGCCGGCATCGTCTTCTTCGACCTCAACAACAACGGCGTGCAGAACGCGCCGGGCGACACCGGCATCGCCGGCGTCGCGCTGGTCGTCACCGGCAACGACGACACCGGCGCTGCGGTGACGCGCAACGTCACGACCGCCGCCGACGGCAGCTACGCGCTCGTCGATCTGCGGCCCGGCACCTACACCGTCAGCGAGCCAACGCAGCCGAGCGGCACTACCAACGGCCAGACGATCGCCGGCAGCACGGGCGGCACTGCGACGACGCCCGCGGTCACGCCGAGCGCGATCTCCAGCATCGCGCTGACCACGCCGGGCACGGCAGGCACCGGTTACAACTTCGCCGAGATCCCGAACACCAGCGGCGTCTCCGGCCGGGTCTGGCTCGACGGCGACAACAACGGCGCGATCAACGGCAGCGAGCCCGGCATCGCCGGCGTGACGATCACGCTGAGCGGCACCGACCTCGGTGGCACGGCGGTCTCGAAGACGACCACGACCGACGCATCGGGCAATTACGCCTTCGCGAACCTGGCCCCCGGCACTTACACGGTCTCCGCCGTGCACGATGGCTACTCGACTTGTAAT
>DAIMIM010000036.1:6694-13958 GCA_036722755.1 Caldimonas sp.
GAGCCGACGCAACCGGCCGCGACCCTCAACGGCACGACCGTCGCAGGCTCGGCCGGCGGCACCGCGACCGCCGCCTCGACGGTGCCGAGCGCGGTGAGCGCGATCGTCCTCGGGGTCGGCCAGAACAGCGTCGGCAACAACTTCGGCGAGCTGCCCACGGCCTCGATCACCGGCCACGTGATCGGCGACAGCAACAACAACGGCAAGCTCGACGCCGGCGAGAACGGCATCGCCAATGTCGCCGTCGTGCTGACCGGCCGCGACGACCTGGGCGCGGCCGTCAACGCGAGCACCACGACCGACGCCGGCGGCGCCTACGGCTTCGCGAACCTGCGCCCCGGTACCTACACCGTGACCGAGCCGACGCAGCCGCCCGGCACGGTCAACGGCATCACCACGGCCGGCACCGTCGGCGGCACGAGCACCGGCACGGCAACGCCGCCGACTACCACGCCGTCGGCGATCGCCGACCTCGTGCTGCCGTCCGGCGCAGCCTCGGTCAACAACGACTTCGCCGAGATCGGCAACTCGCCCGACCTGCTCGTCACGAAGGCCAGTGTCGAGGCGCGTTTCACCGTCGACAACGTCGGCACCTACACGGTTCGCGTCCGCAATGGCGGCGAGGTCGCGACGAGCGGCGCGTACCGCGTCTCCGATCGCCTGCCGCCCGGCCTCACGCTCGACTCGGTGCCGCTCGGCACCGGCTGGACCTGCGTCGGCGCTGCCGGCACGGCGAGCTTCGTCTGCAACGCGAGCGACGTGCTCGCCGCCGGCGCGACGAATCCGAACGCGATCACGGTGAAGGTGCGCATCGCGGCAGCCGCGGCGCAGAGCTCGCCGGCGATCAACGCGGTGATGGTCGATGGCGGCGGCGAGCTGCCGGCGCGCGGCCCATCGCCGGCCGAGATCGACGCCTTCGACAACACGCCGGGCAATCTGCCGCTCTGCGATCCGGCCATCATCGCCAACGCCTGCCGCACGTCGACGCCGGTGCAGGCCGCGGCCTCGCTCTCGGGCACGGTCTGGTACGACATCGGCAACGCCCGCAACGTGCTCGACGGTGGCGACCGGCGCCTCGCCAACTGGCAGGTCGAGGTGCTCGACGCGAGCGGCAACGTCGTCGCGCGCACGACGACCGCGGCCGACGGCAGCTACCGCATCGGCGACCTGCTCCCCGGCGTCGCGCTGCACGTGCGCTTCCGCGACGCGGCCTCGAACGTCGTCTGGGGCTATCCGGTGAACGGCGAGCTCGCACCGGGCTCGTCCGGCGCGAGCTGCCACACGGCGCAGTCGATCGCTGCCGGCACCGCGAGCTCGTGCATCGGCAGCGGCGGCGACCCGACGCTGACCGTCGTGCTCGCGCCGGGCGCGAACCTGGCGCAGCAAAGCCTGCCGGTCGATCCGAGCGGCGTCGTCTACGACTCGGGCACGCGCCAGCCGGTGCCGGGCTCGGGGGTGACGCTCGCGCCGAGCGGCTCGTGTGCGGGCTGGGACCCGTCGACCGGCCTGGTAGCGGCGACGCTCGGCGGCTTCGCCATCAACGGCGGCGCCGTCTCGATGACGGTCGGCGCCGACGGCTTCTACCAGTTCCTCTTCGCGCCGGCCGCGCCCTCGAGTTGCGTCTTCGCACTGACCGTCGCGCCGCCGGCGGGCTACACCTTCGTCTCGGTGCTGATCCCGCCGACGGCCGGACCGTACGTGCCCTCCGGCGTGCCGGGCTCGTCGTCGCCGGTGCAGCCGCAAGCCGGCGCGCCGACCGGACCGGTCGGGCCCGCGACGACCTACTACCTCACGGTCACGGCGGGCTCGGGCACGGCCAACGTCATCCACAACCACATCCCGCTCGACCCGGCCGCGCCGACCGGACTCTCGCTCTCGAAGACCGGCGACAAGCAACTCGTCGAGATCGGCGATTCGGTGCGCTACACGATCACGGTGCAGCGCTCGAGCGGGCCGGTGCCGCGCCAGATGACGGTCGTCGACCGGCTGCCGGCGGGCTTGACGTTCATCGCCGGCACGGCCGTCGTCAACGGCGTCTCGGTCGCCGATCCGGCCGGCAAGCCGGGACCGGCGCTGACCTTCAACCTCGGCACGATGCCGGCCTCCGGCCAGCTCGTGCTGCAGTACCGCGTGCGCGTCGGCGTCGGCGCGCAGCAGGGCGACGGCATCAACCGCGCGATCGGCTACGGCTGCGGCGTGCCGGCGGGCTGCACGGGCGGCAACGGCACATCGCCGCTGCCCGGCGCGGCGGCGACCAACGAAGGCCGCTACCAGGTGCGAGTGAGCGGCGGCGTCTTCACCACCGACGCCTGCTTCGCCGGCAAGATCTTCGTCGACTGCAACAACAACCACATCCAGGACGCCGAGGAGATCGGCATCCCTGGCGTGCGCCTGGTCGTCAGCGACGGCACGACGCTGGTCAGCGATTCGGAAGGCAAGTACAGCTACTGCGGCATGTCGCCGCGCAGCGCGGTGATCCGCGTCGACGAGCTGACCTTGCCGCGCGGCTCGCGCCTGACGACCTCGAGCAACCGCAACCTCGGCGACGCCGGCAGCCTCTGGCTCGACCTGAAGAACGGCGAGCTCGCGCGCGCCGACTTCATCGAAGGCTCGTGCTCGGCACCGGTGCTCGACCAGGTCAAGGCGCGCCGCGCACAAGGCGAGATCCGCTCGGTCGAGACCGAGAAGAAGTCGCTGCCGGCGCTGAAGTTCGACAGCCGCGACAAGGGGCCCAAGGCGAGAACCGCGCCTTCCGATCCGCCTGCCGCCGACCAGCCGGGAGCCACGCCATGAAGCGCGCGCTCCATCTCGTCGCTCTCGCCGCCGCGAGCCTGTGCGGCGCGCAAGCGCTCGCGCAATCGTCGCCGCCGGCCGGCAGCCCGAGCGACGTGCGCTACACGCCGGTCACCGGCACACCGTCGCCGCTCTATCCCAAGGGCGAGGACCTCGATGCGAAGCCGTCGACATCGCTCGACAGCATCGCGGCCGATCCGGGCGGTGGGTTCGCCGCGGCGTCGTCGGTCGGCCGCATCGTCGTCGAGGTCAACCGCGACGCGGTGCCGGCCGACGGCCAGTCGCCGGTCAAGATCACGGTGCGCGTCTACGACAAGCAGGGCCAGCCGCTGAAGGCGCCGGTCCTGCTGACCATCGAGCATTCCGGCGGCCGCGTGCTGCTGCCCGGCGCGCGCACCGACGAGCTCGGCCCGCGCCGGCAGGACGCCGACCGCACCGTGCCGGGCATCCAGCTCAAGGTCGAGAGCGGCGTCGCCGAGTTCCAGCTGCTCGCGCCGTTCGAGGCGCAAGACGTGCGCCTGCGCGTCAGCGCCGGCAGCGAAGAGGCGTCGGGCGCGATCAGCTTCGTGCCGGAGATGCGGCCGATGGTCGCCGCCGGCCTGATCGAAGGCATCGTCAACTTCCACGGCCGCACCGCGCTCTCGCCGGTGCGCACGGGCGATGTCTTCGAGCAGGAGATCGAGTCGTGGTCGCGGCAGTTCAACGACGGCAAGGCCAACGTCGCGGCGCGCACCGCGTTCTACCTGAAGGGCACGATCCGCGGCGACGTGCTGCTGACGGCGGCCTACGACTCCGACAAGGACACCCGCACGCGGCTGCTTCGCGATATCAGCCCCGACGAGCTCTATCCGGTCTACGGCGACGCCTCGCTGCGCAGCTTCGACGCGCGCTCGACCGAGCGGCTCTACCTGCGTCTCGACCACGGTAAGGACTACGTCCTCTACGGCGACTTCGTCACCGGCGACGGCTTCACGCAGCCGATCGGCCAGGGCGCGGTCGCGTCGCTCAAGCAGCGCAGCCTCGGCAACTACAACCGCACCTCGACCGGTGTGCGCGCCCACAAGGAAAACGAGACGGTGGTCGCGAACGCCTGGGCCTTCCACGACTCGCTGCGCCAGATCGTCCAGGAGTTCGCGAGCCAGGGGGCGGGGCCGTACGGGCTCGCCAACAACGCCGTGCTCGAAGGCAGCGAGAAGGTCGAGGTCCTGGTGCGCGACCGGCAGAACAGCTCGCGCATCATCAGCGTCAGGCCACTGGTGCGCCTCGTCGACTACAGCTTCGAGCCGTTCTCGGGCCGCATCGTCCTGGCGACCTTCCTGCCGTCGGCCGACGAGAACCTCAACCCGGTGTCGCTGCGCGTCACCTATGAAGTCGACCAGGGCGGCGAGCAGTTCTGGGTCGTCGGCGGCGACGCGCAGGTGCGCCTCTCGCCGCAGATCGAGCTCGGCGGCTCGGCCGTCGCCGACCAGAACGAGCTCGCGCACTACCGCCTCTACAGCGCCAACGCGACCTGGAAGATGGGGCCGAAGACCGCGCTCGTGGTCGAGGTCGCGCGCACCGAGAGCGAGATCAACACCAACCCGACCAACATGTCGACGACGCCGGCGCTGGCCGGGCGCATCGGCGAGGTCGAGGGCCACGCTTGGCGCGCCGAGTTCGCGCACGAAGGCGACAAGAGCGAGGCGCACGCCTTCCTCGGCCGCAGCGACCCGGCGTTCAACAACCCCGCCGCGCCGCTCGACGCCGGCCGCGGCGAAGGCCAGGCGAGCGCGTCGTACAAGCTGAGCGACACCGTCAAGGCTTATGGCGAAGCGGTGATGAGCGAAGACCGCAATCCGGGCGGCGGCGACCGCAAGATCGGCGGTGCGGGCTTGCGCTGGGCGGCGCTCGACAAGCTCACGGTCGATGTCGGCTTTCGGGTCGCGCGCGAGACGATCGGCACGCAGGGCAACGGCGTCTCGAGCACGCCGTTCGGCTCGACGCTCGGCCTGACCGGCTCGATCGCCAGCGGCTCGGGCGGCGGCGCGCTCGGCTACGGCAACCAGCCGCTCGATCCGTCGACAGGCCTGCCGGTGATCGCGCCGTCGAGCGGGTTGGCACCGGCGACCTCGAATCTCGCGCCGGGAACGAAGCTCGAGAGCGACACCGTGCACGTCGGCGTCGGCTATGCGCTGACCGAGAAGATCCGGCTCGGCGGCGAGATCGAGCACGACATCAGCGGCGACGAGAAGCGCCGCTACGCGCTCGGCGCCGACTACCAGGTCAACGAGCGCACCAAGGTCTACGCGCGCTTCGAGCGCCAGGAAGGCTGGGCCTATCTGCAGGGCGTGACCTCGACCGGGCAGAGCGCCAACGCCCTGGTCCTCGGCGTCGACTCCACCGTCGTCAAGGACACCCAGGTCTACAGCGAATACCGCTTGCGCGACGCTACCTCCGACCGCGACCTGCAGCTCGCCTCGGGCATCCGCAATTTCTGGGACGTGAAGGAAGGCCTGCGCCTGACCACCGCGGTCGAGCACGTCAGCGTGATGAGCGGCACGACGGCGGCCTCGAACGCCGGCTCGATCGGCCTCGACTACAGCGCCGATCCGCTTTGGCGCGGCTCGACCCGGCTCGAGGTGCGGCGCTCCGGCGACATCGGCGACACGCCGGCGGTCGACGAGCGCTTCACGACCATCCTCGGCCAGGCGATGGTCGCCAGGAAGCTCGACCGCGACTGGACGCTGCTGGCGCGCGACTACTTGCTGAAGACCGACTACGCCGACCGCGGCGACATCGTGCAGAACCGCGCCCAGCTCGGCGTCGCGTATCGCGACACCGATACGAACCGCGTCAACGCGCTCGGCAAGATCGAGTGGAAGGACGAGCGCGACGCCAGCAACGCGGCGGTCGGCACCTTGAAGACGAACGCCTTCATCGTCTCGACGCATGCCGACTGGCACCCGTCGCGGCCGTGGTGGCTGACCGGCCGCATCGCCGCCAAGTGGGAGCGCGACGAGTTCGAGCAAGGCGTGCGCAGCAGCTTCAACGCGCAACTGCTCGCGGGCCGCGCCGTCTACGACGTTAGCGAGAACTGGGACCTCGGCGTGCTGGTCGCGACGCAGCTCGGCCAGCAAGGCGCCAAGCAGTACGCGGCGGGCCTCGAGGTCGGTTACCTGCTGCAGCAAAACCTCTGGCTCTCGGCCGGCTACAACGTCAGCGGCTTCAATGGCGACAGCGACCTGACCGGCTACGAGTATGTGGAGCGCGGCTTCTACCTGCGCCTGCGCTTCAAGTTCGACGAGACATTGTTCAAGGGCCGCAATGCGGCCGCCAACCCGAGCCTCGACCGATGAGACACCCTTTTGCACGCCTCGGCTTCGCACTCGCGCTCGCCTGCCCTGTGCTGGCGACGGCGCAGACCACCACGCTCGCGCCGCAACAGGAGCGGATCAGCGACAGCGTGATCCAGCAGGACTACGGTGCCTACGAGCGACTGCAGGCGCGCATCAAGGGCCTCAACGACGGCGGCCGGCGCGTCGCCGACTACCACCTCTCGAAGGCGCAGTGCTGGCTCGACGTGAGCTTTCACGAGTACACGCGCAACGACCGCAGCGCCTTCCCGCAGGCGGCGATGACCGAGAGCGAGACGCTGATCGTGGCGATGGAAGCACGCGTCTCGCCGCTGCCAAACGACACGCCGCTCGTCAACGGCGCGGCGCGGCTGCGGCCCGATCTGTGGGACCGCACGCTGGCGCTCAGGCAGTCCGGCGGCTTCGTCTGCGCCGCGCAGAAGATCGCCTGCGCCGAGGTCGAGCTGGTCCACGCCGGCAACGAATACAACCAGCAGCAGTGGCGGCACGCCAAGCCCTACGTGCAGATCGCCGAAGACGAGATCGCCGAAGCGCAGGCGCTGTCGGAACAATGCCATCCGGCGGTCGCGCCTGTCGTGGCTGCCGCGCCCGTCACGGCGACGCCGGTGCCCTCGGCAGTCGCGCCGGCCGGCGACGCGCGCTTCGTGCTGAACGCCAACGTCGTCTTCGACTTCGATCGCAGCGCCGCGGCCGACATCCGCGCGACGGGCCGCGAGCAGATCGACAAGCTGCTGCACACGATCGCGACCAGCCATCTGCGCGTCGTCTCGGTGAAGCTCGTCGGCCATGCCGACCGGCTCAACGGCACCGGCAAGAGCGCATACAACCAGCGCCTGAGCGAGCAGCGTGCGGAGACCGTGCGCGCGCTGCTCGTCGAGCGCAGCATCGACGCCGGGGCGATCGACGTCGAGGCGCGCGGCGACACCGGCCAGGTCGAGCCGTGCAGCGCCAAGCCGCATTCGACCGCCGAGCTCGAGGAGTGCCTGCTACCGAACCGGCGCGTCGAGATCGTCGTCACCGCCGTCAAGCCGATGTAGCTGTGCCCGTCGGGCCCGGATCGGTCGCCGCGTCGCGCAAGCGCGCCAGCAGCGCGTACCAGTCGATCCGTCGGGTCGCGA
>DAIMIM010000037.1:0-1074 GCA_036722755.1 Caldimonas sp.
TCATCGTCGAGCGCGGCGCCGCCGACATGAAGAGCGAGATCGAGCGCTTCCCGCGCCTCTTTCGCGCCGTCGAGACCATCCCCGGCCTGACCTGGCCGACGCTCACCTTCAAGGGTGAGATGACGGTCTGGCTCGGCCAGCTCGAGGTCAAGCTCATGCAGCTCGGCCGCGGCCACACCAAGGGAGACACGGTGGCCTGGCTACCGCAACAGAAGATCCTCTTCAGCGGCGACCTCGTCGAGTACGGCGCCACCGCCTATGCCGGCGACGCCTATTTCAGCGACTGGCCGACCACGCTCGACAAGCTCGAGGCGCTCGGCGCCAGGGCGATCGTGCCCGGCCGTGGCGCCGCGCTGACCGATCCGGCGATGTGCCGCGACGGCGTCGCCACCACGCGCGCCTTCATCGCCGAGCTGTTCGCGGCCGTGAAGCAGGGCGTGGCCCAGGGTCACGATCTGCGCCGCGTCTTTGCCGACACGCACGCTGCGCTGACACCTCGCTACGGCCAGCAGTTCATCTACGAGCACTGCATGCCCTTCGACGTCTCGCGCGCCTACGACGAGGCGACGTCGCACCGCGATCCGCGCATCTGGACGGCCGAGCGCGACAAGGACATGTGGGCGACTCTTCAAGCCTGATGCCGCAGGCCGGATCCCGCACATGAGCCGCAAGACATGACCGAATCGACAAGCCGCCATCTCGATCCCAGCGACGACGGGGCGCCGGGCGCCGCAGCCGCCGGACCCGCCCGCTTCGGCAGCGGCCGTGCCGTGCGGCGCATCGAGGACGAGGCGCTCTTGCGCGGCCGTGGCCGCTTCACCGACAACGTCAGTGTCGGCGGCCACGCGACGCTCGCCTTCCTGCGCTCGCCGTACGCGCATGCGCGGATCGTCTCCATCGACACCAGCGCCGCGCTCGAGCTGCCTGGCGTTCTGGCGATCTTCACCGGTGCCGATCTGGCGGCCGCCGGCGTCGAGCCGATGCCGACGGCCGAGGGCTTCAAGCGCAACGACGGGCAATCCACGGTCTCGCCGCCGCGCCGTGCGCTTGCCCACGAGCTCGCGCGCTATGTCG
>DAIMIM010000037.1:1084-13883 GCA_036722755.1 Caldimonas sp.
GGCGAGCCGATCGCGGCAGTCGTCGCGGACAACCGCGAGGCGGCACGCGATGCGCTCGAAGCGATCGTGGTCGACTTCGAGGCCTTGCCCGCGGTCACCACCGTGGCAGCGGCGACGCGTGCAGGCGCGCCGGCGTTGGCGCCGCAAGCTCCCGACAACATCGCCGCCGAGATGCGCCATGGCGACGCCGGCGCGACCGCGGCCGCGTTCGCACGGGCGACGCATCGCATCGCGCTCGATCTCGTCAACCAGCGGCTGGCGCCGGCGCCGATGGAGCCGCGCAGCGTCGTCGCCAGCTTCGACGAAGCGACCGGACGCATCGAGGTGCGGCTCAGCAGCCAGATGCCGACGGCGGTCGCCACCGGCATCTCGACCGCGATCCCCGGCGTCGCGCTGACCGATGTGCGGGTGCTGGTCGGCGATGTCGGCGGCGGCTTCGGCATGAAGACCGGTCTCTATCCGGAAGACATCGCGATCGCCTTCGCGGCGCGCGCCCTGAAGCGCGCTGTGCGCTGGCAGGCCGATCGCAGCGAAGACTTTCTCTCGGCAACGCACGGCCGCGACGTCACCAGCCATGCCGAGCTCGCTCTCGACGGCGACGGCCGCGTGCTGGCGCTGCGCGTGAAGTCGTTCGCCAACGTCGGCGCCTATGCCTTGCCGGCCGGTGTCGTCATCCAGCTGATGATCGGCCCGTGGGTCTCGACCAGCATCTACGACATCGGCACGGTCGATCTACACATGGTCGCGGTGCTGACGAACACGGCGCCGACCGGCGCCTACCGCGGCGCCGGCCGGCCCGAGGCGATCTACATCATCGAGCGCCTGATGGATGCGGCGGCGCGCGAGCTCAGGCTCGACCCGGCCGAGCTGCGCCGCCGCAACATGATCGCGCCGGCGCAGATGCCGTACAAGAACGCGCTGGCCCAGACCTACGACTGCGGCAGCTTCGAGAAAATTCTCGACCAGGGCCTGGCGCTCGCCGACTGGAACGGCTTTGCGGCGCGGCGGCGCGAGAGCGAAGCGCGCGGCCTGCTGCGTGGCCGCGGCATCGCCACGTTTCTGGAATGGACCGGCGGCAACGCCTTCGAAGAGAAGGTGAGCGTCGACGTGACGCCTGACGGCTTCATCGAGATCTTCTCGGCGACGCAGCAGATGGGGCAGGGCATCCAGACCAGCTACGCGCAACTGGCGGTCGACATCTTCGGCGTGCCGCTCGAGAAAATCCGCATCGTCCAGGGCGACACCGATCGCGGCAACGGCTTCGGCAGCGCCGGCTCGCGCTCGCTCTTCACGGGTGGCTCGGCGGTGCGCGTCGCGTCCGAGAAGACGGTCGACCTCGGCAAGGCGCTCGCCGCCGAAGCGCTCGAAGCGGCGGCATCGGACATCGAGTACCGCGAGGGGCGCTTTTCCGTCGTCGGCACCGATCTCGGCATCGACCTGTTCGCGCTTGCCGGCAAGCAGGCGGCATCTCGCATCCACGTCGATGCGTCGACCACCGTCGACGGGCCGACCTGGCCGAACGGCTGCCATGTCTGCGAGGTGGAGATCGATCCGGCGACCGGTGACGTGCGTGTCGTCTCGTACGCGTCCGTCAACGACATCGGCCGTGTCGTCAGCCCGGTCATCGCGCAGGGCCAGGTCGACGGCGGTGCCGTCCAGGGGATCGGCCAGGCGCTCATCGAGGAGCTTGTCTACGACGCCGAGAGCAGCCAGCTCGTCACCGGCAGCTTCATGGACTACGCGATGCCGCGCGCCGAAGGCGGCGTGCGCTTTCGCACCAAGTTCGACACCTCCATTCCCACGGCGACGAACCCGCTCGGCGTGAAGGGCGTCGGCGAGCTCGGCACGATCGGCGCGACGCCGGCGACGCTCAATGCGGTGGTCGATGCGCTCGACCACGCCGGCCTCGGCCGGGCCGCCGAACGCATCGGCATGCCGGCGACGTCGCAGCGTGTCTGGCAGGCGCTGCAATCCCTGCAACACGGCCAGCGACGGTCCTGAGCCGGCCCGCGAGGAGACACCATGCAACGACGCACGCTTCTTCACGCCTCGGCCGCGCTCATGCTGCCGACGCTGGCCCGCGCCCAGGCCTTCCCGGCCAGGCCGATCCGCTACATCGTGCCGGTCTCGGCAGGCGGCGGCAGCGACTTCATCGCCCGGATCGTGACGGAGCACTGGGGCAAGGCGCTGGGCCAGAGCTTCGTCGTCGAGAACCTGGGCGGCGGCGGTGGCGTGATCGCCTGCCAGACGACGATGCACGCGGCGCCCGACGGCTACACGCTGATGCAGGGCTACGTCGCCACGCACGGCACGACGCCGGCGACCCGCCGCGTCTCGTACGACGCGATCAAGGACTTCACGCCCATCGGCATGATCGGCGCGACGCCCAACGTGCTGGTCGTCAACAGCACCTTGCCGGTGAAGACGCTCGCCGAGTTCATCGACTACGTGAAGAAGAATCCCGGGCACGTTGCCTACGGATCGGCCGGCCCCGGCTCGCTCACGCACCTGACGATGGAGCTCTTCAAGCAGCAGATCGGCGGCTTCATGCTGCACATCCCCTACCGCGGCATCGCCCCGGCCTTCAACGACCTGATCGCCGGCCACACGCAGGCGATGTTCCCGGGGCTGGCCGCGGCGCTGCCGCATCTGCGCTCGGGCCAGGTGCGGGCGCTGGCCGTGACCGGGCGGGTGCGCAGCCAGCAGCAGAAGGACATTCCGACGCTCGAGGAGTCGGGCTTCCCCGGCTTCGACGCCATGCAGTGGTACGGCTCGGTGGGGCCCGCCGGCATTCCTGCCGATATCGTCAAGCGCCTCGACGACGCCCTGGTCGCCGTGCTGAAGGAGCCCGAGCTGCGCGAGAAGCTCGCGGTCGAGGCTGTCGAGCCGATGCCGATGACGCCAGAGCAGTTCGGCGCCTACATCCGCGCCGACATCCAGCGCTGGACGGCGATCGCCAAGGCAAGAAACATCCGTCTCGACGAATGACGTGCGGGGCGCCGCAGCGTCCGCCAGAACCGACCTCCAGAGGATCGCCGTGACCCTGAACACCCATGTCGTCGCCGAAACCGACGCGCCGCCCATCACCGACATCCTGGCCCGCTTCGTGGCGGGCCACGCCAGCCGCGGCTGGAGCGACGCTGTCGAGCACGAAGCGCATCGCACCTTCTACAACTGGCTCGGCTGTGCGATCGGCGCGTCGCGCCACGAGGCCGCCGACGCCGCGCTCGCCGCGGTGCAGATGCTCGAGCCCGCGCCGCAGGCCAGCGTGCTCGGCCGCAGCGAGCGGATCGACATGGCGAGCGCGGCGCTCGTCAACGGCATCACCTCGCACACCTTCGACTTCGACGACACGCACCTGAAGACGATCATCCATCCGGCTGGCCCGGTCGCCTCGGCGGTGCTGGCATTGGCCGAGCAGCGCGGCGCCTCCGGCCGCGACGTGATTGATGCGCTGGTGCTCGGCATCGACGTCGCCTGTCGCGTCGGCAATGTCATGTACCCGGAGCACTACGACCGCGGTTGGCACATCACCGGCTCGACCGGCATGCTCGGCGCCGCTGCCGGCTGCTCCAGGCTGCTGGGCCTCGACGTCGCGGCGACGACGATGGCGCTGGGCATCGCCGCGTCGCAGCCGATCGGCCTGCGCGAGCAGTTCGGCACCATGACCAAGCCGTTCCATCCCGGCGCGGCGGCGCGCGCCGGGCTGATGTCGGCGCTGCTCGCATCGCGAGGCTTCACGTCGAGCAAGCGCGCGCTCGAAGCGCCGCGTGGCTTCGTGCAGGTCGTCTCGGACAAGCGCGCCTGGCACGAGGTGACCGACGAGCTCGGCAGCCGCTTCGAGATCTCGTTCAACACCTACAAGCCGTTCGCCTGCGGCATCGTCATCCATCCGAGCATCGATGCATGCGTGCAGCTGCGCGAGCGCGGCATCGGGCCGGAGCAGGTGGCGCGCATCGAGCTGCGCGTCCATCCGCTGGTGCTCGAGCTCACCGGCAAGAAGGAGCCGCGCGATGGCTTGTCGGCCAAGTTCAGCGTGTACCACGGCTGCGCCGCCGGGCTCGTCTTCGGGCGTGCCGGCGAGGCGGAGTTTTCAGATGGGATCGTCAATCGTCCGGACGTCGTCGCCCTGCGCCGCAAGGTCGAGGCGACCGCCGACGCGTCGATCGACGAGGCCAGCGCCGATGTCACCGCCGTGCTCGCGAACGGCGAGCGCGTGCACCTGTTCATCGAGCACGCAATCGGCTCGCTGCAACGGCCGCTCTCGCAGGCGCAGCTCGACGCCAAGTTCGCTGTTCTCGTCGAGCCGGTGCTGGGCGCTGTCAAGGTCGCCTCGATCGGCGCCGCGTGCCAGCGGCTTGGCGCGCTGGCCGACGTGCGCGAGCTGGTCGCGCTCTGCCGGCCCTGAGCGTCAGGGCGCGACAGCGCCCGTGCGCTTGAACACCAGCAGCAGATTGTTGGCCGGCATCTCGACGCGTCCGGCCAGCGTCATGCCGGCCTGCGTTGCCTCGCCGACGACGTCGGCGAGCCGGCGCAGGCCCCAGCGTGCGTCGCGGGCGCGCAGATCGGCGTCGAACGCGAGATTGCTCGGCGCCGTCGGCACGTCGTCGAGCAGATACGGGCCGTAGAGCGCGAGGATGCCGCCAGCCTCGAGCTGATTCGCCACACCCCGCATCAGCGCCGCGCAGGCAGCCCACGGTGCGATGTGCAGCATGTTGGCGCAGTACGCCGCGCCCGGTCGGCCGGGTGCGCTCGGCCACAGCGCCTCGGCGACGTCGAGCCGCAGCGCCCGCGCCACGTTCGACAGGCCGGCGCAACGCCGGTCGATGTCGGGCAGCGCCCGCGCGTCGGCATCGGTGGGTTGCCAACGCCAATCGGGGCGCGCCGCGGCGAAATGCGCCGCGTGCTGGCCGGTGCCGCTGGCGATTTCGAGAACCGACGCATGCGGTGGCAGAACGCGTTCGAGCGCCTCGAGGATCGATTGCCGATTGCGATCGGCGGCCGGGCTGAAGGCGAGGCTCATGGGTCGAGCGATGGTAGCGACCGGCGACGGACCCCGAGGAGCGATGGCGTCGCCGGCTGCGTGCTCAGCGCGGATCGGGAGCGAAGCCGGGAAATGCCTGCGGCACGTCGTAGGGCCGCGGCCTGCCGATGACGCCGCTGGCGACGAGGTTCGCGTAGCTGTCGTAGCGCACCTGGACGATCTCCGAAGGTTGCGAGCTCGCACGCTCGAAGGTCGTCTGCGTGGTCGGCGAATACTCGCGCTCGCCGTGGCCGGTGCCGAGCTTCTCCGCCTTGGCCAGCGTGTCGCGGTCGCCGATCGCCGGCGGCGATGCCGACGGCGCGGACTTGTAGCGCTCGCTCGCGCCATCGACGGCGCCCGCGGCCTGGGCCCGGCGCTCCGGCTCGGGGCGAGCGGCGCTGTCCATCCGGTTGCTCGCCACGGGCGGCGCGTCGAACGGGCGCTGGACCGGCTGCTCGACGCGTTCGCGGAACACGGCGGCGCCGATCACGCCGACGTTGCCCGGCCGGTCCGTGCGTGCCGCATAGGAGTCGGGCAACGCGGTGAAGTAGAACGCCGCCGCTTCCGAATAGCTCTTGCGCCAGCCGGTGATCTCGGCCGATGCCCAGGGCGCGAGCACGTAGCCGGTCTGGCCGGTCGCCGCCGTTTCGCCGCTGACGGCGTTGACGCCGTCGATGGACAGCACGACCAGCACGCGCGCGCCGGTGCGGTTGACGAGCCGGACCGCGTAGCGGTCGCCGGGCCGGCCGGCGACATAGGTCGCTCCGCGGTGGCGGTACGTCGACAGCAGGTCGCCCTGGCTGCGGTCGACGACGGCCACGTCGACGAGATTGCCGACGGCGAGAGCCGGCGGGGCGGTGCAGGCGGTGGCCGCCGCTGCGGCGAGTAGGGTGAGCAGGGCGCGTCGGGTCGGCATGTCGATCTCCTGGGATGAGAGGCGGGGACATGCGTTGAACGGCCGAGCCGTCCGGACGGGGTGAAACTGGCGTGACCGGCGCGCCCGGACCGGCGCGCGAGCTCAGTTCTGGCTGCGCAGGTGGCTGAGCCCGATCGCCAGCGCCGCTGCGCCGAGCGACTTCACGAGTGTCGGATGCTGGGCGTAGAACGCGCCCACCTCGTCGATGATCGATGGGTTGTGCTGCTCGGCGTGGGTGGCGATGTCCTGTACCTGCTGTGGCGTCACCTGCGATGCCTGCGCCGGCGTGATTGTCGGGACGCTGCCCGCCGCCGCCGCCGCCGTGCTGGTCGTTCCCAGAATGCTGCCGAGCACGCCGCCGGCGGCGCCGAGCGCGGCCGGGCCGATCGTCTGCAGGATCTGGTTCAGCAGGCCGGCCTGCTGCTGCGGATTGGACTGGTTGAAGAGCTGGCCCATCGTCTGCCCGAATGCCGGTGTGGCGTTCGAGTGCAGCATCGCCGCGATCGCGCCGCCGAGGTCGCCCGGAGACGACTGCTGCGCGGCCTGATCGAAGTGGGCGTTCGTGTCGGGACCCGGCTGTGCCTGGCCGGTGTACTGGTTGAGGATGTCGAGCAGGCTCATGGCGATCTCCGGCGGTTGATGAGGGATCAGTGCTTGGCCTGGCGAGCGCGAATGGCCTCGATCTCGTCCATGATCCGGTCCATGCGCGCCGCGATCGACTGGTAGGGGGCCGGGCTCGCCAGGTCCACGCCCGCCCGCTTGACGAGCTCGTAGGGATCGTCCGAGCCGCCGGAGCGCAGCAGACCCAGATAGCGCTCGCGCGCGCCGGGCTGGTTCTTCAGGACGCCGTCCGCGAACAGGGAGCTGGCGGCGATCGAGGTCGCGTACTGGTAGACATAGAACGAGTTGTAGAAGTGCGGGATGTAGGCCCATTCGACCGTGTCGACATCGTCGATCGTGACGATGCCCTGGGCCTGGCCGTGGTAGCGGCGCAGGATGTCGCCGTAGATCTTGCTGAGGGCGCCGCCACTGAGGGCTTCGCCCTTGTCGACCTTGGCGTGCACGTCGCGCTCGAACTCGGCGAACATGGCTTGGCGGAAGTACGTGCCGCGCAATGTCTCCAGCGCCGAGCCGAGGTAGAGCAGCCGCTCGTCGTCGCTCTTGGCGATCTTGAGCATGTGGTCGAGCAGCAGCGCTTCGTTGAATGTCGACGCGATCTCGGCGATGAAGATCGGGTAGTGGGCGGTCGCGAACGGCTGTGTCTTGTTGGCGAGCACCGAATGCATCGCGTGGCCCCACTCGTGGGCGACCGTCGTCACCGACTCGTAGTCGTTGTTGAAGTTGAGCAGCACGTAGGGATGGACGTCGTAGGCGGCTCCGGCCATGTGCGCGCCAGAGAGTTTGTGCGGGCGCGGGTAGGCGTCCATCCAGCGGTTGTCGAAGCCCTGCTTCATCGCCGCGACGTAGTCGGGCCCGAGCGGTGCGACGGCTTCGAGCGTGAGGCGCTTGGCATCGGCGAGGCTGTACTTGCGGTCCGCCTTGACCAGCGGCGGATAGATGTCGTAGTAGTGCATGTCGGTCACGCCGAGCATCTTGGCGCGCAGCCTGAAGTAACGGTGCAAGGTCGGCAGGTTGGCATTGGCCTGGCGGATCAGCGTGTCGTAGACCGCAGTCGGAATCGCGCTGCGGTCCATCGCTTGGGTGATCACGTCGGGATAGCGGTGAACTTTCGCGTCCACCGAATCGATCTTCATCTGGCTGTAGAGCGTCGAGCCGAAGGTGTGCTCGAACTGCTTGTACTTGGCGAAGAAGGCGTCCATCACCAGCTTGCGGTCGGCGCGGTTCTGCACGGCGCGGTACTTGGTGTAGGCCGACTGGTCGAGCGTCACCGTTTTGCCGTCAGACAGCGTGACCTTCGGCCACAGCATGTCGGCCGTCGACAGCATCGTGAAGGTCGACTCCGCCGCATCGGAGGCCAGCCCGAACTGCGCCACCAGCCCTTCGCCCGCGGCGTCGAGCGTGTGCGGAGCCCTGCGCAAGATGCTGTCGAGCCCATGCCGATAGATCGACAGGCTGTTGTCCTTTGCGAGAAAACCGTCGACCGTCGTCTTGCCGAGGGCCAGGATTTCGGGAGAGACGAAGGCCTGCGCCTGTTCGAATTGCGAGCCGAGAATCTGCGCGCGCTGAGAGATCTCCAGGCCAGCGTTGTCGCCCGTGTCCTGGTTGTGCTCTTCCGACGCGTACACGGCGAGACGCTCGAAACGCTTTCGCGCGGCGTCCAGAAGGTCCATGCAGGTCTTGAAGCGTGCCGGGGACGCGCCGAGCTGGCCCTTGCAGCCCTGCACGTCCCCGAGCTGCGCGCGCAGCGTGGCCGCGTCGGCATCCCAGGCGGTCGACGAGGCGTAGAGATCGTTCAGGTTCCAGCGGTCCTGCAAGGGTTCCGCGTGCGCGACGAAGGAGGTCGCGACCAGGGAGAGAGCCGCCAGGGTGAGGATTCGCATGGAGAGCCGCGCCTTAGAAAAGGAGCGATTATGGGCAAACACGACGGCCGGATCAGCGGGCGGCGAGCTTCAGTCATGCGCTATTGCGGCGACGCACAAAGGCGCGTCGCAAAGGGTCTGCCTCCGGCCGCTTATTGCCAGCCTTTATGCCAGCCGCGTTGCGGGTGATGCCATCCCCAGCCATAGCTTGGGTGGTATTCCCACGCGTATCCCTCGCCTGGGCTGGCGTAGGTCGGCTCGACGTAGACGACCCCCGCCGGCGCGGCATATCCACCGCGGGCAGGCGCGATCACGCAACCGGAGAAGGCGCTCGCCAGAATCAGGATCGGCAGGACAGCAACTGCTTTCATGGAAGTTTCCGAAGCCAGGGGCCTCGACCGTACACAGCCGGCGGACGAGGCGCGGCCGGTCGATCGCGCATGCGACTGTAGGAAAGCGCTGAGCCATCGCGGCGGGATCGAGACGTGGAATCATCCGCTCGGCGTTCTCAACGATCAATGCTGGCCGATGTCCGCATCCAGCCCTGTCACGCCGCGCCGAGAATGGAACGATGACCGAGCCCACAGCCCCAGACGTCGCGCCGAACAAGACCGCTGCCTTGCAGATCCACAAGGTGCTGTCCCGTGGCGTGGGCGCCGAAGCGCAGGTGCTGCTGGTGCTGTTGTCGGCGCCGGTGCCGATGGGCGCCGACGAGGACATCTGGGTCGGCATCGGCATCACCGAGCCGAAATCGATTTACGCCCGGGGCGGCGGCGACTCCGTCGAAGTCGCGCGCCCGATCACGAACGTCGAGTTGGTGGCCCTGGATCTCGATACAGCAGACGACAAGCCGCCTTTCGGCCTCATCGACGTGCCCGGGCGCGGCTACCGGCTGGCCCGCTTCGACTTCTCCGATCACCCGTATGCGCGGGACTGTTGGCGCTGGGCCGTTCAGGCACAGACCCAGTCACCGGCGCCGCCGCTCGATGTCACTTGCTGGCGCGCACGGCCCGGACGCATGGCCAGCGACAAAGGCGTCTTCTACGACAGCTTCGAGCCGCTCTCCGATCCGGCGCACGACGGCGTGGCCGTCGCTGATGTGGTGACCCAACCGTCGTTCGAGCTCGGCGTGCTGTTCGTGCATGGGATCGGCAGCCACGGCGAGCGTGAAACGCTGGTTCGCTGGTCCGAGCCCATTGTCAAGTTCTGGCGAGACCGGGCCCTGGCCATCAGCCATACCTCGCTCGCAGTGGTCGCGCTCGACGAGCGAGGCCGGATCAGGCGGTGGGTGGAAACGCACGCACTGCGAAGCCGAACGCCGATCAACGGCATCAGCGACCTGGTCACGAATTTCGCCCCGCCCGCGCCGAGGGATCCGGACGGGAAGGAGATTGCTCAACCGATCACTCGCCCCGATTCAGCGGACTCGACGGCCTGTTGCGTGGCCGCCAAGCCGGAGCAGACCTTGTTCCCGGACCGCAATCCGGGAGCGCCGAGCGCGACCTTGTTCCGACTCTCGACGGTCGACGCGAATGCGTCGCTTCGCGAATCGCACGTCCTCTTCGCCGAATCAGCGTGGGCACGAGAGGCGTTTCCGCCCACCGCCGACGAGCTGTATGCCTGGCTGACGAAGTCGATTCCGATCGCCGTCTGGGCCCGGTTGGAGCGCCTCGCCAAGACACGGCCGACCGAGATCAGAAAGGTCTGGATCCAGGCTGTGCGCCCGTTCCAGAAGCTTCGGGTCGCGCTGTCCTGGCTGCTGCTCTTCCTGCAGCAAGTCGTCTTGCCTCCGGTCTATGTGATGCTGGCTCTGGCGAGCCAGGTCGCGATCGCCTTGGTCGGTGTGCTCGGGCTGCTGCCGATCCCGTGGCTCGCCCGCGGCATTCGCTGGGTCGTCAGCGGCCTGATGGGCACGCTCGGCCAGAGCTATGCGCTGCAGACGAGTCCAGTCCGGCGCTCGGCGATCGTGTCCTCGGTCGCGCTCGACATCGACTGGCTGAGCGACAAGTGCCAGCACACGGTGATCGTGTCGCACTCGCAAGGCGCCGAGATCAGCCGCCTTGCTTTCCTCGAAGCGCGCCGCGAGAAGGTGAAGCGCTGGTACACCGCGGGCTCGGGCATTGCGCCGCTGGGCATGCTGAGCCCCAAGAGCCTGGACAAGCCGGCGTCGAAGGCCGTCGTCCGGGCTTCCAAGGTGTTTCTGTTTGCCGCTCTGCTGTTGGTCGGTGCGCTGCTCGTGGACTCGATCCCCGGCGTGAACCTGGGCATTCGCGCCGAGGTGATGCGATTGGCCCGGAGTGCCCGCCTGGAATACTTCGCGATCGGCTACGCGGCCTTCTCGGCGTTGCTGATCTACCTTTGCGCTGTTGCGGGCCCGGATCTCTCGCCGCAGTTGCGCCGATCGCTGATGGAGAAATGGACCGACTTCTTCGCCTCCGAAGATCCGGTGCCAGGAGGCTCGCTTCAAGACCGCTGGGACCGTGACCTGAAGCTTCAGGGCATCACGGGATGCAAGGAGCGGCGCATCTTCAACACCCGTTTCGCGCTGCTGGACCACACGACCTACTTCAAGAACATCGAGCAGTTCGTGGCACCGATCGCGCTCGATTTGCTGCGCTACTGCGGTATGGGCTGCGCCGAGTTGTCCGAACAGCCCGCGCTCGACGCCGCCGCCAGGCGGCGCGCGTGGCGCACCTGGTGGACCTTGACCGCATCGGTGGTGGCCACGTCCGCGGCGGCCGTGGCGTTCGCGTGGATCGCGTTCGGGCCGCCTGGACGCGCCGCCGCCTGGTTGGTCGAGGGCCGGTCGGCCTGGGAGAAAGGCAAGGACACCTGGGAGCGCCTGTCCTTTGCCTGGAGCGACGGCCTGGCCGGCATGGTGTTCAATGACCTGTGGCTGCCGCTGCTACTGGTCGGGACGATGCTCGCCAGCTGGAGCGTCAGCCGGTACCTGGGCACCCGTTCCGTGAAGGCGCTGATCAAGGACTTGGCCAAGTCCGCCAGAACCTCCGGCTCCTGACGCGCCTCGCTCACCCCAGGGGCGGAGTACAGACGGCTACGCGGCGACGAGCGGCCATTGGAAGACCTTGCCGTTGGAAATCACGCCGAGCTATAGCGATGGGAACCGAAGAGTCCGGCTATTCCGGCTTGATTGCGGCGTCGTCAATAACGCGGGCGTAGCGCTCGTATTGCAATGCGATGTGCGAAGCAAAAGCGGAAGGACCGAGGAAGGCTGGCTGCAGTCCCTGCATCTCGAACTTCTTCATGCTGTCGGGGTCGCCAATGACCAAAGCAATCTCCTCGGCCAATTGGGAGACAACGGCCGGAGGCGTTCCAACCGGGGCCGCCACCCCAAACCAAGCCACTGCCTCGTAGCCAGGGTAGCCGCACTCGGCGACCGTGGGCACGGTCGGTAGCCTGTCGAGCCGACGTGCAGTCGTCACGGCGAGGGGGCGCAACTTGCCAGCCTCGAGGTGGACCGACATCTCGGAATAGTTGGCGAGCACCGCGTCGACGTGTGCTCCGAGCCCGGCGTTGACCGCAAGCCCGCCCCCGGTGTAGGGGACGTAGATGAGCTTGACGTCCGCCGCCCGCTGCAGCAGCTCGGCGGCGATATGCTGCGTCGTCGCGGGTCCGAGCGTACCGATCGACATCGTCGCCGGACTTGCGCGTGCTGCGTCAAGCCACGCCTTCAATGTCCTGTGGACGCTCGACGGATGCACCGCGATCACCTGGGGTGAAGTGACCATCAACGCGACCGGCTGAAAGGCCTTCAACCCCTCATACGGCAGGTTTTTGCGCAGCTTGGCATTGATGACGAAGCTGTTAGATATGAAGAGGATGGTCTGACCGTCGGCAATCGCCTTCGCCGCTTGGCCAGTACCGATCACCGTTCCCGCGCCGGGCCTGTTCAGGATGACCACCGGCTGACCCCATCGCTGGCTCATGTGCTGGCCGACCATTCTCGCCAGCACGTCCGCACTTCCGCCGGCCGGATAAGGGACGATAAATTCAATCGGGCGCGAGGGAAAACTCTGCGCAGCCGCTCGCTGCACGAGGCCGAGGCCGGCGGCAAAGCTGGATGAGTAGCCCAGGAAAATTCTTCGGGTCGTCATGGAGCATCCAACGTCCAAGATTGTTCCGTCCAGACACCTGCGTCATTGGGCATCAAGTCATGAGACGGCGCAAGCCGTCCTGGCACCGAGCGGCATCCTTGCGCGTCAAGGCCTCTAGCCGTGCAGTGCAAAGTCCGAGACGTGGCATCGGTACGCTCATGTCGAACGACCGAGTGAGTCGCATCGCCTCGGCCGCGCCAGCGAATCCGCCACGACCCAGGCGGTGCCGATCAGAGCGAGATTCAAGGCGTTCTCGCTCCAGATC
>DAIMIM010000038.1:0-13827 GCA_036722755.1 Caldimonas sp.
CGCAAGGCGGTGTGTTTCTTCATCGCCGAAGCCAGCGTCGAGGAGATCGACCGCATCAACATCCTGCGTGCCGCGCTGCTGGCGATGCGTCGCGCCGTCGAAGGGCTGCGCGAGCAGCCCTGCATCGTCCTGGTCGACGGCAACCAGCGGCCCGAGCTGACGATGGCGGTGCGCACCGTGGTTGGCGGCGATTCGAAGGTGCGCGCGATTTCGGCCGCGTCGATCATCGCCAAGGTCTACCGCGATCGCCTGCTGATGGCGCTGCACGGCGAGCATCCGCAATACGGGTTCGACGGCCACAAGGGCTATTCGACGCCCGGGCACCTCGCCGCATTGCGCGAGCATGGCGCCTGCCGGCACCATCGGCGCAGCTTCGCGCCGGTCCGTGACGTGCTCGACCGCATGTTCTGATCGGAGCTACGGTGGCCGCGAAGATCACCTACATCACCTCGCGCGACAACGCCCTGCTGGCGCGCCTGCGCAAGCTCTCGCGACATCCGGGCGGCTACCGCAAGGACGGACAGGTGCTTCTCGAAGGCGAGCATCTGTGCGAAGCCTGGGCACGGCGCGCCGCCGTGCCGGCGCAGCACGCGCTGGTGACGGAAGCAGCCTGGGAATCGGGTCGCTTCGCGGCGCTGGCCAATTCGGCGCAAGCCATCGCCATCGTCGCCGAGACAGCGATGGCCGACGTTGGCACGCTCGGCACGCCGGCGCCGCTCGCCTTTGTCGTCGACCTGCCGGAGCCGCCTGCGATCGAGCCCGGAATGGCGAGCGTCGTCCTCGACCGCATCCAGGACGCGGGCAACGTCGGCTCGATCCTGCGCAGCGCATCGGCCTTCGGCTTCGCCCAGGTCATCGCCATCAGCGGCACCGCGTCGCTCTGGTCGCCGAAGGTCCTGCGCGCCGGCATGGGATCGCACGTCGGGCTGCGTCTGATCGAAGGCGCCGACGCGGCGGCGCTCGCCGCGCTTGCCGTCCCCTGGCTCGCGACCAGCTCGCACGCATCGCACGCGCTCCACGAGCTCGCCATGCCATGGCCTTGCGCGTGGATCTTCGGCAACGAGGGAGAGGGTGTCGCCCCGTCGCTGCTGAGCGGCTGCCATGCGCAGGTTCGCATCCCACAACCGGGCGGCGAGGAGTCGCTCAACGTCGCTGCCGCCGCTGCCGTCTGCCTCTACGAGTCGATGCGGCGCGCGCTCTGAGCGCCGGCCGGGCGGTGCCCGGCGCGGCTACTCGAGCTTGCCGATCCTGCGCACCACCTGCGTCATGACCTTCGCGTCGGCGTCCCAGTAGAGCTGGAACGCCGGCGCATCGAGATACTCGATGGGGCTGCCGGCCTTGGCCACGACCTGCCGCACGACTGGGTCGGCCGCCACTTTCGCCGCGGCCGCGCGCAGGCGCATGACGATGGCGTCGGGCGTTTTCGCCGCGACAAACAGGCCCGACCATTGGGCGAACCGCACCGGATAGCCGGCCTGCGTCAGGCTCGGCACGCCAGGCAGCGCGGCGAGCGGTGCGTCGCCCCAGTGCGCGAGCGCGCGCAGACGGCCTGCCTGGATTTGCTGCACGACCGTCGACGGGCCGCTGGCAATGGCGTCGATCTGGCCGGCGAGCAGGGCGGTGATGGCGGGGCCGGCGCCGGTGTACGGGATGTGCGTCATGCGAAAGCCGGCCGCGGACTTGAGCATCTCCATCGGCACGTGCATGGTTCCGTAGTTTCCGGAGCTGCCGTAGTTGTAGGTGCCGGATTTTTTCTTCGCGTCGGCGATGAATTCGCCCAGCGTGTGCCAGGGAGAATCGGCGCGGACGACGAGCACGGTCGGGTCGGCGGTGAATCGCGCAATCGGCTTGAAGTCGCTCAGCTGGTAGGCGGGCTTGCGGTTCAGGATCGCGTCGGCTTCGGGCAGGATCGAGATCGACGACAGGCTGAGCAGAACCGTGTAGCCGTCGGCCGGGGCGCGCGCGGCGACGCCGATGCCGAGCGCGCCGCCGGCGCCGGCGCGATTTTCCACGACCACCGACTGACCGAGCTCGCGCGACAGGGCGTCGGCGACCGGCCGCGCCACGGTGTCGGCAACGCCGCCGGGCGGAAAGGGCACGAGCATCGTGATCGCGTGGTCGGGATACGCGGCCTGCGCGCACGCAGCGCCGGACGCTGCGATCAGCGTCGCGAACAGGGCGGCCGTGGAGACATGTCGAAGCAGCATGGGTCGGGCTCCAGAAGAATGGTCAGGCCCGCGGGTCGCGCCGGGCAAAACGGGTCAGTACATCAGCCGGTCGGGCCGCAGGTCGCGCAGGATCGTCGTCGCGATCTCCTCGATCGACTTGTGGGTCGACGACAGCCAGGCGATGCCTTCCTTCTTCATCATCGTCTCGCCGGACTTGACTTCCCAGCGGCAGTTCTCGATCGACGCGTACTTGCTCGCCGGCCGTCGCTCGTTGCGGATGCGGGCCAGCCGCTCCGGGTCGATGGTCAGGCCGAAGCACTTCGCCTTGAACGGCGCCAGCGACGCCGGGATCGCGGCGCGCTCGAAGTCCTCCGGGATCAGCGGGTAGTTGGCCGCCTTGATGCCGTGCTGCATGGCCAGATAGAGGGAGGTCGGCGTCTTGCCGCTGCGGCTGACGCCGACCAGGATCACGTCGGCTTCGGCCAGGCTCTTGGTCGACTGGCCGTCGTCGTGCGCGAGCGCGAAGTTGATGGACTCGATGCGGTCGGTGTACTCCTGGCTGTTCGAGACATCCGAAAAGCGACCGATGCGGTGGTTCGACGTGATGCCGAACTCGGCTTCGAGCGGCTCGATGAAGGTGTTGAACATGTCCATCACCAGGCCGCGCGACCGCTCCTTCACGACCGCCAGGATCTCGGCGTTGACGAGCGTCACGAAGACGATGGGTTTGCGCCCTTCGACCTCGGCGGTGTGGTTGATCTCGCGCACGACCTGGTGCGCCTTGTCGGTCGAATCGATGAAAGGCCGGCGCACGTGGCGCGGCTTGATGGCGAACTGCGAGAGGATGGAATTGCCGAACGTTTCCGCGGTGATGCCGGTGCCGTCAGAGACGAAATAGACGGTGTGTCTCGGACCGGGCGCAGCGGCTTCGGCAGGGTTCGTGGGCGCTGGAGCGGGCGTGGTCATGTCGGCGATGATGACATCGCAGCGCGGCATCGCGGCCGACAGGCCGAGCCGGGCCTCGACCGTAGAATCGACCGCCTGCTTCTGCCCGCGCCGCACTCCGCGCTCATGCACATCGCCACTCGCCTTCCACGTGTCCGCAGCCGCGCCCGTCCGGGTGGACCGCTGCGCGCCGGGGGCGAGCTCCGGGTGAGCGTCGAGCTGCCGGCAGCCCTGGGTGGGAACGCACCGGATTTTCACAGCCTCGGAGCCTTCCCATGTCATCCACCTACCTGGCGACCGCCCTCGTCGCCCGATTCGAACACTTGAGAATGACCGACGTCGAGGCGGTCGGCGGCAAGAATGCCTCCCTCGGCGAAATGATCAGCCAGCTGAGCGAGAGCGGCGTGCGGGTGCCGGGTGGCTTCGCGACGACGGCACACGCCTTTCGCCTCTTTCTCGCCGAAGGCGGCCTGACGAAGCGGATCGCCGAGCGTCTGTCCAGGCTCGACACCGATGACGTGCGCGCGCTCGCTGAAGCGGGCGCCGAGATCCGCGGCTGGATCGTGGCGCAGCCGTTTCCTCAGGCGCTCGACGCCGCAGTCCGTTCGGAGTACCAGCGGCTGGTCGACGGCAGCCCGAATGCGACCTTCGCGGTGCGCTCGTCGGCGACTGCGGAAGACCTGCCCGACGCCTCGTTCGCCGGCCAGCAGGAAACCTTTCTCAACGTCTCCGGCATCGACGAGGTGCTGGCGACGATGCGCGAAGTCTTTGCCAGCCTCTACAACGACCGCGCCATCAGCTATCGCGTGCACAAGGGCTACGCACACGGCGACGTGGCGCTCTCGGCCGGCGTGCAGCGCATGGTGCGCAGCGACCTGGGCGCGGCCGGCGTGATGTTCACGATCGACACCGAAAGCGGGTTCCCCGACGTCGTCTTCATCACCTCGAGCTACGGGCTCGGCGAGACGGTGGTGCAGGGCGCCGTCAATCCCGACGAGTTCTACGTCCACAAGCCGGCGCTGAAGAACGGCAAGCAGGCGATCGTCCGCCGCAATCTGGGCTCCAAGCTGATCCGGATGGGCTTCGCGTCGGCCGATGAGCACGCCGCCAGCGGCAAGCTGGTGACGACCGTCGATACCGCGACCGAGCAGCGCAACCGCTTCTCGCTCTCCGACGCCGACGTCATGGAGCTGGCCCGCTACGGCGTCGTCATCGAGACGCACTATGGCCGGCCGATGGACATCGAGTGGGGCAAGGACGGCGCCGACGGCAAGCTCTACATCCTGCAGGCGCGGCCGGAGACCGTGAAGAGCCAGAGCGAGGGCAAGGTCGAGCAGCGCTATGCGCTGAAGGGCACCGGCACCGTTCTCGTAGAAGGCCGCGCGATCGGCCAGAAGATCGGCACCGGTCCGGTCCGCCTGGTCGAGTCGGTCGCCGACATGGACCGGGTCCAGGCCGGCGATGTGCTCGTCACCGACATGACCGACCCGAACTGGGAGCCGGTGATGAAACGGGCAAGCGCCATCGTCACGAACCGCGGCGGCCGAACCTGCCACGCGGCGATCATCGCCCGCGAGCTCGGCATTCCGGCGGTGGTCGGCTGCGGCAACGCCACCGAGGTGCTCAAGGAGAACGCGCTGGTCACCGTCGCCTGTTCCGAGGGCGACACCGGCTACGTCTACGACGGCCTGCTCGAGACCGAGGTGACCGACGTGCATCGTGGCGAGCTGCCGTATTCGCCGGTCAAGATCATGATGAACATCGGCAACCCGCAGCTTGCCTTCGAGTTCGCGCAGATGCCGAACTCGGGCGTCGGCCTGGCGCGGCTCGAGTTCATCATCAACAACAACATCGGCGTCCATCCGAAGGCGATCCTCGACTATCCGAACATCGACGCCGACCTGAAGAAGGCGGTCGAGAGCGTCGCCCGCGGCCATGCCTCGCCGCGCGCGTTCTACGTCGACAAGCTGGTCGAGGGCATCGCCACGATCGCCGCCGCGTTCTGGCCGAAACCGGTGATCGTTCGCCTCTCCGACTTCAAGAGCAACGAATACAGGAAGCTGATCGGCGGCTCGCGCTACGAGCCCGAGGAAGAAAACCCGATGCTCGGCTTTCGCGGCGCCTCGCGCTATGTCAGCGAATCGTTCGGCGAGGCCTTCGCGATGGAATGCGAGGCGCTGGTCCGCGTGCGTCGCGACATGGGCTTCATCAACGTCGAGGTGATGGTGCCGTTCGTGCGCACGCTCGGCCAGGCGGCGCAGGTCGTCGGCATGCTCGCCGACCACGGCCTGAAGCGCGCCTCCGCCGGCGGCACCGACGGGCTGAAGATCATCATGATGTGCGAGGTGCCGAGCAATGCGATCCTGGCCGAGCAGTTCCTCGAGCACTTCGACGGCATGTCGATCGGCTCGAACGACCTGACGCAGCTCACGCTCGGCCTCGATCGCGATTCCGGCCTCGAGCTGCTGGCCCGTGATTTCGACGAGCGCGATCCCGCGGTGAAGGCGATGATCTCGCGGGCGATCGCCGCCTGCCGCGCCACCGGCAAGTACGTCGGTATCTGTGGCCAGGGCCCGAGCGATCACCCCGATTTCGCCGACTGGCTCGCCGACGAAGGCATCGTCTCGATCTCGCTCAATCCCGACAGCGTCGTCGAGACCTGGCAGCGGCTCGCGACCCGCTGATCGGCTGTGCCTACAACACGAGCTGCATGTGCAGCTTGTCGTGGTAGGCCGCGCCCACCTTGATGGCACGAGGCAGCGTTCCGTACGGCGTGAATCCGCTCGTGGCATAGAGACCGATCGCTGCCGCGTTGCCGGCGGTGACGCTGAGCGTGAGCATCTCCATGCCCTGCGTCTGCCGCGCCGCGCCGATGCACGCATCGAGGAGAGCGCGGCCGACGTGGCGGCCGCGCTCCTCCGGCCGCACCATCATGCCGACGATGTGGCCGACGTGACGCACCTTCAGGCGCGTCTCGCGTTCGCAGCCGATCGCGCCGACCAGGCGGCGCCCGACCCATGCGCCGAGCAGGAAGTGGCCGCCCTCGCGCCGGTCGAGGCCGAGTCGCTGCAGGTAGTCGGCGGGCTCCTTGCTCTTTTCGGCGTCGGCGTCGGAAGTGAACGCTTCCGGATGCGCGAGCAGCATCTCGTCGCGCATCGCCTTGTAGTCGGCAAGATCGGCGACGACGAGCGGCCGGATCATCGTCGCGGGGATCGCTCGCTCGTGCGCCTGCAAGTCGGGCGCGGCCTCAACCGCCGATGTAGTGCATCTCGACGCGGCGTTCGCCCGCGGCCGGGTCGCCCTGACCGCGCAGCTCCGAATAGCGGTCGTCGCGGCCTTGCCAGATCGAGCCGACGGCCGCGGAGAGCTCGGCGTCGCTGGCGCCTTGCCGGAGCAGGCCACCGAGGTCGTGGCCGCGGCTCGCGAACAGGCAGAGGAAGAGCTTGCCTTCGGTCGACAGGCGGGCCCGGTTGCAGTCGTGGCAGAAGGCGCGCGTCACGCTCGAGATCGTGCCGACCTCGCCGGCGACACCCGGCTCGGCATAGCGCCAGCGTTCCGCCGTTTCGCCGACGGTGCGCATCAGCAGCGGCTCGATGGCGAAGGCCTCGCCGATGCGTTGCAGCACTTCCGAGGAGGGCAGCACCTCGTCCATGCGCCAGCCATTGGTGGCGCCGACATCCATGAACTCGATGAAGCGCAAGGCGACGTTGCGGCCGCGAAAATGCCGGACCATCGGCAGGATTTCGGCGTCGTTGACGCCGCGCTTGATCACCATGTTGACCTTGATCGGAGCGAACCCGGCACGCTCGGCGACATCGATGCCTTCGAGGACGGCGGCGACGGGGAAGTCGGCGTCGTTCATGCGCCGGAACGTCGCATCGTCGATGGCGTCGAGGCTGACCGTGATGCGGCCGAGCCCGGCGTCCTTCAACGCCCGGGCCTTGCGCGCAAGCAGCGACCCGTTTGTCGTCAGCGTCAGGTCGAGGGCGTCGCCTTCGACCGTGCGCAGTTGCGCGAGCTGACTCACCAGCCGCTCCAGGTCGCGGCGCAGCAATGGCTCGCCGCCGGTCAGGCGGATCTTGCGCACGCCGTGGCCGACGAACACCGCGGCCATCCGGGCGATCTCTTCGAAGCTCAGCAGCGCCGACTGCGGCAGAAATGCATAGCGCTTGTCGAAGATCTCCTTCGGCATGCAATAGCCGCAGCGGAAATTGCAGCGATCGGTGACGGAGATGCGCAGGTCGTGCATCGGCCGCTGCAAGCGATCCAGCATTTCACCGGTCGGCGCGACCAGCGGCGAAGGGACCCTGGGCAGCGCGTCGAGGCGGCGCAGATCGGTGACGGGAATGACTCGGTCGGTCATCCGTGCATTGTGCCCTTCGCGTCGCACCGCACGGGAGCGCGGGGGTTCCGTCGCTACTGGGCTGAAGCTGGAGCCGCGACGGCGGCCAGGCTGGTGCGCACAGCATCGACGGCCACTGCGGATGTGGCGACGTCGCCGAGCGTCTCGGCCCGGCGCCCACCTGTGAATCGCTTGGCCCAGTAGGCGAAGCCGAGATCGTCGGTGCGTACGTCCTTGCCGTGACTCGGCGCGTGGATGAAGCGGTTCTCGCCGATGTAGATGCCGACGTGAGAGAACGTGCGCCGCATGGTATTGAAAAAGACCAGGTCGCCGGGCTTCAGGTCTTCGCGCTTCACCGGCACGAGATTCTTCGCCGCCGCCTGCTCGTCGGCGCGGCGCGGCAAGGTCAGGCCGCTCAGCTCGAACACATGGCGGGTGAAGCCGCTGCAATCGAATCCGGTCTCGGCCGACTGGCCGCCGCGGCGGTAGCGGACGCCGATGAAATTCATCGCCGAGACGGCCATGTCGGCGGCGCGGTCATGAACCTGGCGCATGAGGCCGGGTTCGGCTGATGCGGCGTCGTCCCTGGCGGTCGGAGCGATGGCGGCGGCGGTGTCCGCGACGACGCTGGAGAGGGGATCGATGCTGTCGACGGCGACGGCGACGCTGGCGGTGGCGCCGAGAAGCGCGACGATCGCAAGCGAGCGGGCGCGACGGGTGAACGAGCGGGCTGGAACGGTCATCGGCCGGCAGGATAGGCGAGCGGGCCGGCCGCAGTCAACCGCCGATACCCCTGCTTGCACGGCGCCTGTGCGCCCGCAGGCCGCCTCTGCGCTATCGTCGGCGCCCGATTCGCGGTGATTTCAAGGCAGGAAGACGATGTTCAAGGCACTGTTGCTCGACAAGGACGAGGCCGGCTTTCGCGCCGCGATCCGCTCGCTCGACGAGGCGAGCCTGCCCGAGGGCGACATCCGCGCGGCCGTCGCGCATTCGACGCTCAACTTCAAGGATGGCCTGGCCATCACGAACAAGAGCCCCGTCGTGCGCGCCTGGCCGATGGTCGCAGGCATCGACGGCGCCGGGACGGTGCTCGCATCGAGCCACGCCGACTGGAAGCCGGGCGACCGCTTCATCCACAACGGCTGGGGCCTGGGCGAGACGCGCTGGGGCTGCCTCGCCGAGCGCGCGAGCCTGAAAGGAGACTGGCTGGTGCGGCTGCCCGACGCGTTCACGACGCGCCAGGCGATGGCGATCGGTACCGCCGGCTACACCGCGATGCTGTGCGTGATGGCGCTGGAGCGGCACGGCGTCGCGGCGGGCGATGGCACGGTGCTCGTCACCGGTGCGACCGGCGGCGTCGGCAGCGTCGCCGTTGCCCTCCTGTCGAAGCTCGGCCACCGTGTCGCCGCGGCGACCGGCAAGGCCGATCAGGCCGACTATCTGAACGCGCTCGGCGCCGCCGAGATCGTCGATCGCGCCGAGTTGGCGGCGCCGGGCAAGCCGCTGCAGAAGGAGCGCTGGGGCGGGGTCGTCGATGCGGTCGGCAGCCACACGCTGGCCAATGCGCTTGCGCAGACGCGCTATGGCGGCGTCGTCGCCGCATGCGGCCTGGCGCAGGGCCACGACCTGCCCGCGACGGTGATGCCGTTCATCCTGCGCGGCGTCACGCTCGCCGGCGTCGACAGCGTGATGGCGCCGCTCGCCCTGCGCCGCGAGGCCTGGGAGCGGCTGGCGCGCGATCTCGATCCGCGCAAGCTCGAGCTCATCACGGAAGAGGTGCCGCTCGAGCAGGCGATCGAGAAAGCGGCGGCGCTGATGGCCGGCAAGGTGCGCGGGCGGATCGTCGTCGCGATCAGCGCAGCATCGCCAGCAGCCGTTTGAACGACGCATGCCGGCTGTTGCCGAGCCACTCGAAGACGACCATTTCGGTAGTGACGATGTCGGCGCCGGCGCGGCGTGCCCGCTCGGTCGCGGCCAGCCGGTTGTGGGGATGGCGCGAGCCGATCGCGTCCGCCACCCACTTGACGGCGTGGCCTGCCTCGAGCAGCCCGATCACCGTCTGCAGCACGCAAACGTGGGCCTCGCAGCCGGCGACCACGAAGGTGTTGCGTCCGGCAGGCAGCCTTTCGAGAAAGCCTTCCTCGCGGGCGGCGGAGAAGTGATCCTTCGAGAGCGTCGTGTCGCACATCGCGATGATCTCGGGGACCAGCGGGCCGAGGCCGTCGGGGTTCTGCTCGGTGCCGATGACGTGGACGCCGAGCTCGCGCGCGGCGGTCGCGACCTGGATGCAGCGGCGGATGACGTTCTCTGCATCGTGGATCGCCGGCATCAGGCGTGCCTGCGCATCGATGATCAGCACGGTGCTGTCGGCGGGATCGCAGAGCAGGCTCATCGGGCGACTCCTTGGCGAAAGACCACGGGATTTTCCGCTACAGCCGGCCGGCTCGGCGCGGCTTGGCGACAATCGAGCGGCCGGCCACCCCGAGGACACACGACATGATGATGAACGCCGCCGAATACCGGGAGTCGCTGCGCCGCTACAAGCCGCGCGTCTGGCTCGACGGCCAGGCGATCGAGAGCGTCGCCGACGCACCCCAGCTCAGGCCCGGAATCAACGCCATCGGCGTGACCTACGACATGGCGCTGCGCGAGGAGCTGGCGCCGCTGATGCTGGCGGTGCAGGCCTCGAGCGGCAAGACCGTCAACCGGATGCTGCACACCGACACCAGCAGCGCCGACCTGCTCAACAAGCTCGAAGCCGTGCGCATCCTCTGCCAGGAAACGGGCTGTGCGCAGCGCTACCTCGTGCACGACGCCTTCAGTGCGCTGGTGCAGGCGACGGCGCGCATCGATGCCGACAAGGGCACCGCCTACGGCGAGCGCTTCATGGCCTACCTGCACGACTTTCAGGACAAGGACCTGGCGGTCGGCATCTGCATGACCGATGCCAAGGGCGATCGCAGCAAGCGGCCGCACGAGCAGGCCAACATCGACAGCTACGTGCACATCGTCGAGCGGAGCGGCCGGGGCATCGTCATCTCGGGAACCAAGGCGATCGTCACCGGCGCGCCCTACGTGCACGAGTTCCTGGTCATGCCTTGTCGCAACATGAGCGAGGCCGATGCCGACTTCGCCGTCTGCTGCGCCGTGCCCTGCGATGCCGACGGCGTGACCATCGTCGCCCGGCCGGCCGGACGGCCAGGCGAGAAGGCGGCGCTCTTTTCCAACAAGTACGGCCAGTCGACCGGCGTCGTCGTCTTCGACAAGGTCTTTGTGCCATGGGAGCGCGTCTTCCTCGCCGGCGAGTGGGAACACTCGTCGCATCTCACCTACAGCTACGCGACCCACCACCGGCAGACCTGCATCGCCGCGCGCGCCGGCTTCGGCGACCTGCTGATCGGCGCCGGCGCCCTGATGTGCGAGGCCAACGGCTTCGATCCCGGCCAGGAAACGCACCTGCGCGAGCAGATGGTCCAGCTCATCACGATCGTCGAGGGCTTCTATGCCTGCGGCGTCGCCGCGAGCGTGTATGCGACCGAGGACAAGTCGTCGGGCGTCGTCATGCCCGACCCGGTGTTCTCGAACATCGGCAAGCTGCTGCTCGCCAACCAGATCTACGAAATGCACCGCATCGCCCACTACGTGTCGGGCGGCCTCATCGTCACGCTGCCCGGCCCGGATGAAGACCACAACCCGGCCACCGCGGCCAACCTCGCCGACGTGCTGCGCGCCAACCCCGACGTGCCCTACGACAAGCGCATCGAAGCGGCGCGTTTCATCGAGGATCTGACGGCGTCGTACCAGGGCGGCTGGTACTCGGTCATCAGCCTGCACGGAGGCGGCTCGCCGGCGGCGATGAAGCAGGAGATCTGGCGCAACTATCCGGTCGGCAACAAGGTCGAGCTGGTCGAGCGGCTGCTCAATCGCGGCCTGCTGGCCGATGCGTCGCGCTCGATCACCGCCAACCGCCAACCGGGCAAATGCTGCGACACCGGTTGCATGCCACCCGCGAAGACGACGATGGTGGCGCTGCCGCCATCCCGGCGCGACAGCCTGTCGAGCTGATTTCGAGAGACGATGCCATGACGACCATCGACAAGACCCCAGGCGCCGCCGGCGGCGAGCGCTTTCACGCGGTCTGGCGCCGCTCGCTCGACGATCGCGACGCGTTCTGGGCCGAGCAGGCGGCGCTGATCGACTGGCAGCGGCCGTTCGACAGCGTCTGCGACGCGAGCCGGCCGCCCTTCGTTCGCTGGTTCGCTGGTGGCACGACCAATCTCTGCCACAACGCTGTCGATCGGCATCTCGCGACGCGTGCCCATCAGCCGGCGCTGATCCACGTCTCGACCGAGACCGGCAGCGAGCGCGTCTACACCTTCGCCGAGCTGCACGACGAGGTCCAGCGCATGGCCGCGATCCTGCTCGCGCTCGGCGTCGCGCAGGGCGACCGCGTGCTCGTCTACATGCCGATGATTCCGGAGGCGGCGTTCGCGATGCTGGCATGCGCCCGCATCGGCGCGATCCACTCTGTCGTCTTCGGCGGCTTTGCCAGCAGGAGCCTGGCCAGCCGCATCGACGATGCCGAGCCGATCGTCATCGTCAGCGCCGACGCGGGCAGCCGCGCCGGCAAGGTCATCGCCTACAAGCCGCTGCTCGACGAGGCCATCGCGCTCGCCGCGCACAAGCCGAAGAAGGTGCTGCTCGTCGACCGCGGCCTCGCGCCGATGCCCCTCACTGCCGGCCGCGACGAGCCCTATGCCGCGCTTCGCGAACGGCACCGCGGCGCCGATGTGCCGTGCGTCTGGCTCGACGCCACGCACCCGAGCTACACGCTCTACACCAGCGGCACGACCGGCCAGCCGAAGGGCGTGCAGCGCGACACCGGCGGCTACGCCGTGGCGCTCGCAGCGAGCATGAAGCACATCTTCTGCGGCAACCCTGGCGAGACATACTTTTCGACCAGCGACATCGGCTGGGTCGTCGGCCACAGCTACATCGTCTACGGCCCGCTCATCGCCGGCATGGCGACCATCATGTACGAAGGCCTGCCGGTCCGGCCCGACGCCGGCATCTGGTGGCAGCTGGTCGAGAAATACAAGGTCACGGTGATGTTCACCGCGCCGACGGCGATCCGGGTGCTGAAGAAGCAGGATCCCAAGTACCTGCGTGAGCACGACCTGTCGTCGTTGCGTGCGCTCTTTCTCGCCGGCGAGCCGCTCGACGAGCCGACCGCCGCGTGGATCGCCGAGGCGATCGGCAAACCCGTCATCGACAACTACTGGCAGACCGAGAGTGGTTGGCCCATCCTCACCATCGCCAACGGCATCGAGGCCGCGCCGAGCAAGTTCGGCAGTCCGGGCGTGCCGATGGTCGGGTTCGACGTGAAGATCATCGACGAGCGGACCGGCCAGGACATCGTCGAGCCGAACCGCAAGGGCGTCGTCGTCATCGAGGGGCCGACGCCGCCGGGCTTCATGCAGACCATCTGGCACGACGACGCGCGCTTCGTCGAGACCTACTGGAAGAGCATCGCCGGCCGCAGCGTCTACAACACCTTCGACTGGGGCATCCGCGATGCCGACGGCTACTACTTCATCCTCGGCCGCACCGACGACGTCATCAACGTCGCCGGGCATCGCCTCGGCACCCGCGAGATCGAGGAGAGCATCTCGAGCCATCCGAACGTCGCGGAAGTCGCCGTCGTCGGCGTCGCCGACGCGCTGAAAGGCCAGGTCGCGATGGCCTTCGTCATCGCCAAGGATGCATCGGCGCTCGCCGATGCGAAGGCACGGCTGACACTCGAGGGCGAAATCATGAAGACGGTCGACACGCAGCTCGGCGCACTCGCCCGGCCGTCGCGCGTCCACTTCGTCATCGCCTTGCCCAAGACGCGGTCCGGCAAGCTTCTTCGTCGCGCCATCCAGGCGATCTGCGAAGGCCGCGAAGCCGGCGACCTGACCACCATCGAGGACGCGTCGGCGCTCGACCAGGTTCGCGACGCCATCCAGCTCTGAGCCGGGGACGCCGTATGCGCCTATCGACTCTTGTTGCCGTTGCTGCCGTACTTGCCACGGCGAATTCCGTGCTCGCTGCCGACCTGGCCTTGCCGGGGCCGGTCTTTCCGAGCTTCGCCGACGCCAAGGCGCTGACCGACGCGTGCGATAGCGGCCTGGCCGGCGCCGCGCTGCGCGTCAAGGCGCTCGAGCGACACGCGCCCGACGACGCCTGGCTCGCTGCCGCCGACGACCTCAATGCCTACCAGGAAGACGTTGCCGGGCCGATGTCGATCCTCGAAAATGCCCATCCCGATGCGGCGATCCGCGACGCGGCGCAGGCCTGCAACCTGCGCTGGGCCGACTTCAATTCGACCTA
>DAIMIM010000039.1:0-8460 GCA_036722755.1 Caldimonas sp.
AGGATCGGCTCTCGGCCGGCGCCAGCGTCAAGCTGATGACCGACGGCATCCTGCTCGCCGAGACGCAGAGCGATCCGCTGCTGCGCGCCTACGACACCATCATCGTCGACGAGGCGCACGAGCGCAGCCTCAACATCGACTTCCTGCTCGGCCATCTGCGCCAGATCCTGCCGCGCCGGCCCGACCTGAAGGTCATCGTCACCTCGGCGACGATCGACGCCGAGCGCTTCTCGAACCACTTCGCGTCGACGCTCGGGCCGGCGCCGGTGCTGCAGGTGTCCGGGCGCATGTTCCCGGTCGAGATCCGCTGGCGGCCGTTCGTCGAGAGCCGCGACCACGACCTCGGCGACGCGATCTGTGGCGCGGTCGACGAGCTCTGGCTCGGCGCATCGGCCGCAGGCTCGGGCGACGTGCTCGTGTTCCTTCCGGGCGAACGCGAGATCCGCGACGTGGCCGAGAAGCTGCGCAAGCATCATCCGCCCGGCGTCGAGGTGCTGCCGCTCTTCGCGCGGCTCAGCCAGCAACAGCAGGACGAGGTCTTCGCGCCGCACAGCGCCCGGCGCATCGTCCTGGCGACCAACATCGCGGAAACTTCCCTGACGGTGCCCGGCATCCGTTACGTCATCGATGCCGGCCTCGCGCGCATCAAGCGCTACAGCTTTCGCAGCAAGGTCGAGCAGCTGCCGATCGAGCCGGTGAGCCAGTCGTCGGCCAACCAGCGCGCCGGCCGCTGCGGCCGCGTCGCCGACGGCATCTGCATCCGCCTCTACGACGAGGCCGATTTCGCTGCTCGTCCGCGCTTCACAGATCCCGAGATCGTGCGCTCGTCGCTGGCCGGGGTCATCCTGCGCATGAAGTCGCTCGACCTCGGCGAAGTCGAGGACTTTCCGTTTCTCGAGGCACCGCCGAAACGCGCCATCGCCGATGGCTACCAACTGCTCAACGAGCTCGGCGCCACCGACGAGCAGAACGCGCTGACCACGATCGGCCGCGAGCTGGCCCGGCTGCCGCTCGATCCGCGCGTCGGCCGCATGATCCTGGCGGCGCGCGAGCGCGAGGCCCTGCGCGAAGTGCTCGTCATCGCCAGCGGCCTGTCGGTGCAGGACGTGCGCGACCGGCCGCTCGAGCAGCAGCAGGCGGCCGACCAGGCGCATGTGAAGTTCGACGACGAGAAATCGGAATTCAGCGGCGACCTCAAGCTCTGGGCGTGGCTCGAAAGCTCGCGCGGCGGCCACGGTGAGCATCGTATTTCGAGCCGCAAGCACGAGCAGGTGCTTCGCGAGAACTTCATCTCGCCGCGGCGGGTGCGCGAATGGCGCGACGTGTATGCGCAGTTGCAGACCGTGGTCGTCGAGCACGGCTGGCGCGTCAACACCCTGCCTGCCACCTACGAGCAGCTGCACCTGTCGATGTTGGCCGGGCTTCTCGGCAACGTCGGCGTCAAGAGCGACGAGGACGAGTCGTACCTGGGCGCGCGCGGCATCCGCTTCCATCGCCATCCTGGCGTGAACCTGTCCAAGAAGCCCGGTCGGTGGATCGTCGCCGCCGAGCTGGTCGAGACGACGCGGCTCTACGGGCGCGGCATCGCCAACATCGAGCCGAAGTGGCTCGAGCTGGTGGGCGGCCATCTGCTCAAGACGCAGCTGCTCGATCCGCACTGGGAGAAAAAAGCCGGCCAGGTCGTCGCGCTGCAACGGGCGACGCTCTACGGCCTGGTGGTCTATGCGAACCGCCGTATCGACTTCGGCACGATCGACCCGGCCGCGGCGCGCGAGATCTTCATCCGCGAAGCGCTGGTCGCCGGCGAATGGGAAACGAAGCTGCCGTTCGCCGCGGCCAACCGCCGGCTCATCGCCCAGGTCGAGGAGCTCGAGCACAAGTCGCGCCGCCAGGACGTGCTCGTCGACGACGAGCTGATCCACGCCTTCTACGACCAGCAGGTGCCGGCCGACGTGCACAGCGCGCACACCTTCGAGCGCTGGTATCGCGCCGAGGTCAAGCGCCAGCCGAACCTGCTCCTGCTGACGCGCGACGAGCTGATGCGTCATGAAGCGGCTGGCATCACGACCTCGGCGTTCCCGCGCACCATCCGCCTCGGCGGCATCGATTGCGCAGCGACGTACCTGCACGAGCCGGGGCAGCCGCGCGACGGCGTCACCGTAACGCTGCCGATCTACGCGCTCAATGCGGCCAGCGAGGAGCGGTGCGAATGGCTGGTTCCGGGCATGCTCAAGGACAAGCTGATCGCTCTCGCCAAGACCTTGCCGCAGCGGCCCCGCTCACGCCTCGTGCCCTTGCCCGACTACGCCGATAGCTTCCTCGCCCGACATGCCTTCGCCGCCGCCGGCCTCGTCGACACACTGGTCGCCGACGTGCGCACCGTTTCCGGCATCGAGGTGAAACGGGTCGACTTCAAGCACGAGCAACTTTCGCCCCACCTGCTCATGAACATCCGGGTCGTCGACGAGCACGGTCGCCAGCTCGGCGAATCGAGGCACCTCGCAGCGCTGAAGGCCGAGCTTGGCGTGCAGGCGCGCTCTGCATTCCAGCAATTGGCGGCGCTGCGCTTGCCGGAAGCGGCCGTGACCGGCGCCGCGCCGCCGCTCGTACCGCCTGCGCCCCGCGGCAATGGCCAGCGGATCGGGCTGAACGCAACGTCGCCGCCCAGCGCAGAGGCGCGCCTCGCGGGCACCGACGCGGCGACGGCACAGTACACGGCATGGGCCTTCGGCGACCTGCCCGAGCTGCTCGAGGTGAAGAAGGGCGGCCAATCCCTGATCGGCTATCCGGCGCTCATCGACAAGGGCTCGCACGTCGAGATCGAAGTCTTCGACGAGCCCGACGCCGCAGCGGAAAAACACCGCGCCGGCCTGCGCCGCCTCGTCGCCCTGCAGTTGCGCGACGCGCTCAAGTACCTCGACAAAAACATTCCGGATCTGCAGAAGATGGCGGTCGCCTACATGCCGCTCGGCAGCAGCGAGGAGCTGAAGGCGCAGATCGTCGACCTGGCGCTCGATCGCGCCTTTCTCGCCGAGCCGCTGCCGACCGACGCGCAGGCTTTCGCGCGCCGGCTCGACGAGGGGCGCGGCCGCCTCACCCTGATCGCCGGTGAAGTCGCGCGCATGGCCCAGGCGGTCCTCGTCGAGTACACGGCGGCGCAGAAAAAACTCAAGGACGCCCGAGCGCCGAAGGAGGCGGCGGAAGACATCGCCGCCCAGCTCGACCGTCTGATGCGCAAACGCTTCCTGTCGGCCACGCCGTGGTCGCGGCTCGCGCATCTGCCGCGCTATCTCAGGTCGATCGTCATGCGCCTCGACAAGCTGCGCGCCGACCCGGCCCGCGATGCGGCGCGGCTGACCGAGCTGCGTCCGCTCGAGCAGCGTTTCGCGAAGAAGCTCGCGGAGCGACGCGGGGCGCGCGACGATCGGCTCGACGAGTACCGCTGGTGGCTCGAGGAGCTGCGCGTGGGATTGTTCGCGCAGGAGCTGAAGACCCCTCAGCCGGTGAGTGTGAAGCGGCTTGAGAAGATCTGGGCGCAGACGTTCACATGAGCGATCGATGCCGGATGGCCAGAGGAAGGACCGGATGACGACGTTTGGAATCGGCAGGCTGCTTCGGCGCCAGCCGCGCGGCGACGAAGGCGGCTGGGCCGTCGTGCCGGGCACGCAGCGCGAGATCGACGTGGTCGTGCGCCATTGCCGGCGCATGGCCAGCCACCGCGCGTTGTTCGCCGCCGGCGTCGCCGTCGTGCCCATTCCCGGTGTCGACTGGGTCACCGACATCGCCGTGCTGATGAAGCTGATTCCCGACATCAACCACGCCTTCGGCCTGACGCCGCAGCAGGTCGAGCGTCTGTCGCCGGACCGTCGCCTGGTCGTGTACAAGGCGATCTCGGCCGGAGGCAGCGTGCTCATCGGCAGGCTCGTGACGCGAGAGCTGCTCGTTCAGGTGCTCAAGCTCGTCGGCATCCGCCTGACGGCGCAGCAGGCCGCAAAATACGTCCCGATCGCCGGGCAGGCCGTCTCGGCGGTGCTGACCTATTCGTCGCTGCGTTACGTGTGCGAGCAGCACATCCAGCAATGCGTCGCAGTGTCGAAACAACTGCTGCTCGGCGTGCCGGCGGCCAACGTGGAGGAGGCGACATGACAAGACATGCATCGACGACGGCGCTCGCCGTCGTGCTGGCGGCGAGCCTGGCTGCCTGCGCCGACTCGCCGACACCGGCGCCAACAACAACCGCGGTGCTGACGAACGCGCGCATCGCCGAGATCGTGTCCAGCCCCGACAGAAGCGACGCCGATCGTCGCAACGACGTACGCCGCAAGCCTGCCGAGATGCTGTCCTTCATCGGCGTCCGTCCAGGCTCAGTGGCGCTCGACCTCAGCGCCGGCGGCGGCTACACCACCGAGCTGATCGCCCGCGCCGTCGGGCCGACCGGGCGCGTCTACGGCCAGAGCCCGCCGCCGGCCGTGCGCACGCCGCCGGCCCAGTCGGAGAGTGGTGCGATGCCGGCTGCGGCCGCCTCGATGTCGGCAAGCGCTCCGCGCACCACCGCCATGGCTCTGGCGGCACGCGCCCGCAACCCGCAGGCTTCCAACATCGTCTCCGTGATCCAGCCTTTCGAGGCGCCGATTCCCGCCGAGGTCGCGTCGAACGGCCTCGATCTGGTCACGCTGATGTTCAACTATCACGACCTCGGACACATGGGCGTCGACCGCGAACGCATGAACCGCGCCGTGTTTTCCGCCCTCAAGCCGGGCGGGCACTACGTGATCGCCGACCACTCGGGGCGGCCGGGCACGGGCATTTCCGAATCGGGAACGCTGCACCGCGTCGAAGAAGCCTTCGTGCGCAGCGAGGTCGAGGCGGCGGGCTTCCGGCTGGTCGCGACCGGCGGGTTCCTGCGCAACCCAGCCGATCCGCGCGACCGCAACGTGCCGGAGCCGCCAATGCCGAAGGACGAGTTCGTCCTGAAGTTCGTCAAACCCTGAGCAAGTGCCCGGCGCTCACTCCACGCGCAGCGTGCCCTTCATGGTCGTGTGCAGGGAGCAGATGTAGGGATAGACGCCCGGCTTCTTGGCCACGAAGCGCCACGACTTGCCGGCTTCGATCGGGCCGGAATCGAAGCCGCCGGCGGCTGTGGCGGTGTGCGGGAAGAAATCCTTGTTCTTCCAGACGACGACATCGCCGCTGTGCACGACGAGGGTCTCGGGGACGAACTTCAAGCCCTCGATGATCACCTCGTGCGTGCGCGGCGGATCGGCCGCGACGGTGCGAAGCGCAGGGACGGCGAAGGCAATGCCCATCGCCGCCAGCAGCAGGGCACGCGTCGTGGCGGTCATCGCTTCAGCTCTTCTTGCCAAGCGCTGCCTGGAGCATGCGCGCGTGGTCCAGATGGGCGACGAAGGCGGGGCGGACGGCGACCAGCAGGCTTTTCAGCTCGGCATTCCGGGCCGAAGGAATCAGCGTCTTGTCGATCGCGGCGATGACGGTCTCGTGGTAGGCCACTTCGTGGTCGATGTAGGCCTTGTCGAACGCCGCGCCGCCCAGCTTCTCGAGGTTCTTGACGTTCTCGACGCCGCCGGCCTTCAGGCTCTTGCTGGTGTCGTTGTCTTCCGGCGTGACCTTGAGCTTGGTGACGAGAGCGACGGCCTGCTTGTTGACGCCGGCGTGGTCGGTGACCATTTGCTTGCCGAACGCCTTGACGTCGGCGGAGTGCGATTTCGTCTCGGCCAGCTTGCCGGCGTCGATGTCGACCTGATTGGCGGTGACGACGATCGAGGCGATCTGGGCGTCGCTGGGCGATTGCGCCCAAGCGGGAGCCGCGGCCAGCACGAGCGATGTGGCGGCGACGGCAAGGTAGTTCTTCATGGTCGGTCCTGGTCTTTGAGTGAGAGGAAATTGCGGCTTGCGCGAAGCATTAGATGAAGCCACGCGGCGTCCTGTTCCCGGCCCGGCCCGCAACCACCGCGCGACGGCCACGAACCTAGGCCGAAACGCGCGCCATCACCCGGGCCACGATCCGGTCGCAGCGGGCGCCGTCGAAGCGGAACACGTCGGCGACCGCGACGTCCATCGCTCCGGCGATCGAGGCCCGCAGCAAGGCCCGGGCGCGAAAAACACGGGTGCGGACGGTGGCCGACGGGATCGACAGGCAGTCGGCGACCTCGTCGATCGTCAGCTCCTCGACCTCGCGCAGGACGAAAGCGGTGCGAAAGGTCGCCGGCAACTCGTCGATCTTTCGTTCGAGCAGCCGGCGCATCTGGCCGCGCACCGCGGCATCTTCCGGCGACTCTGGTCGCTCCTCGTCGATCGTTCCATCCGGCTGGGTGGCTTCGCCGCGGCGCGCATCGTCCGGGACAACCACCGTGGCATGGCGCCGCTCCGCCCGCAACCGCCCCGATGCCTGGTTGATGACGATCCGGGTGAGCCAGGTCGAGAGCCTGGCGTCGCCGCGGAACGTGTGCAGATGGCGGTAAGCCAAGACATAGGATTCCTGCAGCACATCCTCGGCGTCGGCATCGTCTCGCACGATCGAACGGGCCGTGCGAAAGAGCGCCCCGTTGTGTTGTCGCATGAGCTCGACGAACGCCTTCGGGTCGTGGCCCAGGATGCGCGAGGCGAGCAGGGCGTCCTCGGAGCCCTGGTGTGTGGAGCTCGCGATGGATGCGGAAGGCGAACTCATGGCGCGCTTTCGGATGCGCCCGATGGCGCGCAGCCGTCGATGACGATGGCGCGAAAGTCGTTGACGTTCGTCAGCGTCGGCCCGGTGACGACCGAGTCGCCGAGACGCTGGAAGAAGCCGTGTCCGTCGTTGTCGTCGAGGCTCGTTCGCGGGTTGATGCCCATCGCCCAGGCGCGCTGCAGCGTGTCGGGCGCGAGGCAGGCGCCGGCGATCTCTTCGGCACCGTCGACCCCGTCGGTGTCGCCGGCGATCGCGTGCACGCCAGCCAGCCCGTCGAGCGCGATGCCGAGCGCGAGCAGGAACTCGACATTGCGGCCGCCCCGGCCCCGGCCCCTCAGGGTCACCGTCGTCTCGCCGCCCGAGAGCAGCACGCACGGCGCCTGGAACGGCTGGCCGTACCTCACCACTTGTCGGCTGATGCCGGCGAGGATCCTGCCCAGGTCGCGCGCTTCGCCTTCCAGGCTGTCGCCGAGAATGTGGGTCGCCAAGCCGGCGTCGCGGGCCACCCGCGCTGCCGCTTCGAGGGCGATCTGCGGCGTGGTGATCATCCGGATCTCGTTGCCGGCAAGCCGCGGATCGCCCGGCTTGACGGTCTCGCCGCCGCCGCTGTCGAGCAGCGACCGTACCGAAGGAGGCACCTCGAGCCGGTAGCGGTCGACGATGGCCAGCGCATCGGCGCAGGTCGTCGGATCGGCGACGGTCGGGCCGGAGCCGATATCGACCGGTGAATCGCCGGGCACGTCGGAGATCAGCAGCGTCACCAGCCGAGCCGGATGGCAGGCGGCGCCGAGCCTGCCGCCCTTGATGGAGGACAGGTGGCGGCGCACGCAATTCATCTCGGCGATCGTTGCGCCGCAATGCAGAAGCGCGGTGTTGACGGCTTGCTTGTCGGCGAGGGTGAGACCGGGGCCGGGCGCGACCAGCAACGCCGAAGCGCCACCGGAGACGAGGGCGATGACGAGATCGTCGGGTGTCAGCCCGCTCACCGCCTGGCGAATGCGTTCGGCGGCGTGCAAGCCGGCCTGGTCGGGCAACGGATGGGCCGCCTGCAGGATCTCGATGTGTTTGCACGGCACGTCGTAGCCGTAGCGTGTGAGGACGACACCTTCGAGCGGGCCGTCCCAGTGGTCTTCGAGCGCCCGCGCCATCGCCGCCGAGGCCTTGCCTGCGCCGACGACGATGGTGCGTCCCTTCGGCCGCGCCGGCAGGTGCGGCGGCAAGCACAGGCCGGGTTGCGCGGCGGCGATCGCCGCCGCGAACATGCTGCGCAGCAGCGGTCGGCGATCGACGGGTCGAATGGCGTCCATGGATCGGTCTCGGCGACTCGGGCAGTTCAGCGATCGGGCGTCGGGCGCCTCGGATCGGCGCCGCCGCAGTACGATCCTCGACCTTTCGTCCGGGTCATTCGACACTCCTTCGACGATGCTGGAAACACCCACGACCTCGCTGCCTGCCGATGGCGCTGCGCCTCGGGATCCGAGCGTGCGCGCGCCGCTGACCATCCGCATGCACGCGCGCGACAACGTCGCCATTGTCGCCAACGACGGCGGCTTGCGCGCCGGCACACGCCTGGCCTGCGGCCTGGTGCTGTGCGATACCGTGCCGCAAGGACACAAGGTCGCGCTCGTCGATATCGCCGAAGGCGGCGAGGTGCGCCGGTACGACGTGGTGATCGGCCATGCGCAGAAGGCGATCGCCGCCGGCAGCTGGATCCACGAGCGGCTGCTGCGCATGCCGGCGGCGCGCAGCCTCGATGGGCTGCCCATGGCCACTGT
>DAIMIM010000039.1:8470-13769 GCA_036722755.1 Caldimonas sp.
GAGCCCCTGCCGGCGTTGCACGGCCACACCTTCGAAGGTTTCCGCAACGCCGACGGTTCGGTCGGCACACGCAACATTCTGGGCATCACGACCACCGTGCAATGCGTTGCCGGCGTCGTCGATTTCGCCGTGGCGCGGATCAGGAGCGAGCTGATGCCGCGCTTTGCGAACGTCGACGACGTGGTCGGCCTCGAGCACGGCTACGGCTGTGGCGTGGCGATCGACGCGCCCGACGCGATCGTGCCGATCCGCACCTTGCGCAACATCGCGCTGAATCCGAACTTCGGCGGCGAGGTGATGGTGGTGAGCCTCGGCTGCGAAAAGCTGCAGCCCGAGCGCCTGTTGCCACCGGGAACGATCGGCCTCGTCGACGAACGCGCGCCGGCGGGGGCGGGCGCGAGCAAGAGCAGCGCGCAGGAACTCGATGTCGTCTGCCTGCAGGCCGAGCACCACGTCGGCTTCATGTCGATGATCGACTCGATCATGGCCTCGGCCTTGCCGCATCTCGAGCGGCTGAACCGGCGCCGTCGCGAGACGGTGCCGGCGAGCGAGCTGGTCGTCGGCGTGCAGTGCGGCGGCAGCGACGCGTTCTCGGGCGTGACGGCCAATCCGGCGGTCGGCTTTTGCAGCGATCTTCTCGTCCGCGCCGGCGCCACCGTGATGTTTTCCGAGGTGACCGAGGTGCGCGACGGCATCGACCAGCTCACCGCGCGCGCCGCCACGCCCGAGATCGCCGAGGCGATGATCCGCGAGATGGCCTGGTACGACGCCTACCTCGCGCGCGGCGGCGCCGACCGCAGTGCCAACACCACTCCGGGCAACAAGGCCGGCGGCCTGTCGAACATCGTCGAGAAGGCGATGGGCTCGATCGTCAAGTCGGGCACGGCGCCGATTGCGGGCGTGCTGTCGCCAGGCGAAAAGGTGCGGCAGAAGGGGCTGATCTACGCGGCGACGCCGGCCAGCGATTTCGTCTGCGGCACGCTGCAGATGGCGGCCGGCATGACCATCCACGTCTTCACCACCGGGCGCGGCACGCCGTACGGCCTGGCCGCGGTGCCGGTCGTCAAGGTGGCGACGCGCAGCGACCTGGCGCGGCGCTGGCACGATCTGATGGATCTCGATGCCGGCCGCATCGCCACCGGCCAAGCGTCGATCGAAGACGTGGGCTGGGAGATGTTCCGCCTCATCCTCGACGTCGCCAGCGGCCGCAGGAAGACCTGGGCAGAGCACTGGAAGCTGCACAACGCGCTGGTGCTGTTCAACCCCGCGCCGGTGACGTAGCCCGCGCCGAGAGGCCATTCGGTTGCCGGCGCAACCAGCCGAGGCCTGCCGAGGTTCCGGCCGCCGGCCGGTACTCACAGCCGATCCAGCCGGCGTAGCCGAGCGCGTCGACCACGCCGAACAGGTAGTCGTAGTTCACCTCGCCGAGGTCGGGCTCGTGCCGATCCGGCACGCCGGCGATCTGCAGGTGGCCGACGCGGCCTGTCGGCAGGTACGTGCGCAGCTTCGTGGCGACGTCGCCCTCGACGATCTGGCAGTGGTACAGGTCCATCTGCACCTTGAGATGAGGCGCATCGATCTCGGCGAGGATGGCGTGCGCGTCGTCCTGCCGGTTGAGGAAGAAGCCCGGGATGTCCCGCGTGTTGATGGGCTCGATCAGGACGTCGATCGTCGCATCGGCGGCCCGGCGCGCGGCCCAGGCGAGGTTGGCAAGATAGGTCGGACGCAAGGCGTCGCGCGGGGTGCCGCGCGGGACCAGACCGGCCATGACGTGCAGGCGCGGGCACTGCAGTGCCGCGGCATACGCGAGAGCGCGGTCGAAGCCGCTGCGGAATTCGGCTTCGCGCCCGGGCAGGCAAGCGATGCCGCGCTCGCCCTGCTTGAAGTCGCCCGGCGGCGCGTTGAAGAGCACCTGTTGCAATCGGTGTTGCGCGAGCGTCGCCGCCAGCGTCCCGGCTGGCCACTCGTAGGGAAAGAGGAACTCGACCGCCTCGAAGCCGTCGGCTGCGGCGGCAGCGAAGCGCTCCAGGAACGGATGCTCGCTGTACATCATGCTGAGGTTGGCGGCGAATTTCGGCATGGCTGTCTTCTCGGTCCGATTACCAGCGCGCGCCGAAGTGGCGGCGCAATTCGTCGAGCTGCGCCGACGACAGCGGCGTCGGTCGCGGCTGCGATGCGAGCCAGAGGCGCGCCGTCTCTTCGAGCTCCTCGAGCACGGCCATCGCCGCGGCTGGCGTCTCGTGCCAGACGTTCGGGCCGAGACGCGACAGCATGACGGCGCGGATGGGCGTGCCGCGCGCGCGCGCCTGCCCGATCGCTGCGGCGACTGCATCGGCCACGGCAGGATCGCCCGGCCGGCGATACGCGAGCAGCGGAACGTGTCCGACCTTCATCACGAAGTAGGGTGTGATGGGTGGCAGCAGATCGTCGCGCGCCTCGCCGTCGGGCACGCCGAGGCTGACCTGGACGAGATGCGTCGAATGGCTGTGCAGGATGCAATGCGCGTCGGCTTCGGCGGCGTAGATGCGCAAGTGCAGCGCCAGTGTCTTGCTCGGGCGCGCAGCCGCGGGCGCGACGCCCGCAGCGTCGACCTTGACGAGCGATTCGGGAAGCAGATCACCGAGACAGGCGTCGGTTGCCGTGATGAGAAAGCCGTCGACGAGACGGGCGCTGAGATTGCCGGTCGTGCCGTGCACGTAGCCGCGCACATGCAGCGAGCGGCCGACGCGACAGAGCTCCTCGCGCAGCTGCGCTTCGTTCATCGCACCCACTCCTGGCGCCAGCGTCATGCGGCGACCTCGAAGGCGCGATCGAAGAAGTCGGCGCCGCCGAAGTTGCCCGATTTCAACGCCAGACGCAGGCCGCCCCCGGCCACCGCCGACTCGGCGTCGCACCACGGCACGCCCGGATCGATCTGCGCGCCGATGCGCAACTGGCGAATGCCGAGTGCCTGCACGCAAGCGCCGGCGGTCTCGCCCCCGGCGACGACGAGCTGGCGTGCACCGTGCTGCACCAGGGCCTTGGCGATCGCGGCCAGCAGCGCTTCGAGACGCGCGCCGATGTCGTGCCCGCCGGCCCCGGCCTGGGCGGCCGCCACGGCCTGCGGAGCGGCCGTGCTGTAGACGAGAACCGGCCGATCGGGCGACGCTGCCCATTGCGCCCTGGCCCAGCGTGCGACGGCGTCGACGAGCTCGGCGTCGCCGTTCGCGCCGAGCTCGAGCGGATCGAGCCGCATCGCCACGCCGCCGTCGCGCCTGAAGCGATCGACTTGCGCGTTGGTCGCCTCCGAGCAGCTTCCCGACACGATGGCGCGGCGACCCTGCGCCGTAGGCAAGGCCTGAGCCTCCGGCGACGGCGCGATGCCGAAGTTCGCGGGCAACCCGATCGCCAGGCCCGAGCCGGCGCAGACGAGCGGCATACCCTTGACGGCAGCGCCGAGGCGAAGCAGATCGTCGTTGTCGATGGCATCGGTGATGGCGATCGTCACGCCTGCGGACCGCAGCGCGGAAAAGCGTTCGACGATCGCCGTCGCCGATGCGCCGGTGGCGCGATGCTCAACAAGACCCACGCGCCGCGGCGACAGGCCGGACGGCGCCGCCGGAGCAAGCTGCGCCTGCAGCACGCGTACGAGGTTGGCGTCGGTCATGGGTGTCAGCGGGTGCGATCGCATGCCGCTGTCCGAGAGCAGCACGTCGCCGACGAAGAGATGGCCCTTGAAGACAGTGCGGCCGTTGTCGGGAAATGCCGGCGTGGCGATCGTGAACGTGCAGCCGAGCTCGTCCATCAAGGCTTCGAGAACCGGGCCGATGTTGCCGCGCGGAGTCGAGTCGAACGTCGAGCAGACCTTGAAATAGATCTGCTCGGCACCGCGCTTCTTCAGGTAGCGGCAGGCCGCGAGCGACTGCGCCACGGCCAGCTCGGGCGCGACGGTTCTCGACTTGAGCGCGACGACGACCGCGTCGGCGTCGATCGCCGACGCATCGTCCGGCACGCCGATCATCTGGACAGTGCGCATGCCGGCGCGGACCAGGTTGTTGGCGAGATCCGTGGCCCCGGTGAAGTCATCGGCGATACAGCCGAGCCTGATCGTCATCGCACGGCTTTCATCGCCCGACGTTCATGGCGTGGCTTTCACCCTGACTTGCCGGGCAGCGTGATGCCCGGAAAGATCTTGATGACGGCAGCGTCGTCTTCCTTCGCGAAGCCGGCGCTCGAAGCCTGCATGAACATCTGGTGCGCCGTGCTCGCCAGCGGCAGCGGAAATTTCGTCGCCCGCGCCGTGTCGAGAACGAGGCCGAGGTCCTTGACGAAGATGTCGACCGCCGAGAGCGGCGTGTAGTCGCCGGCCAGCACGTGGGCCATCCGGTTCTCGAACATCCAGCTGTTGCCGGCGCTGTGCGTGATGACCTCGTAGAGCGCCGCGGCATCGACGCCTTCGCGCAGGCCGAGCGCCATCGCTTCCGCGGCGGCGGCGATGTGCACGCCGGCGAGGAGCTGGTTGATGATCTTGACCTTGCTGCCATTGCCGGCGCGGTCGCCGAGCCGGTAGACCTTGGCCGCCATCACCGCGAGGAACGGCTCGGCGGCGGCCCATGCGTTCGGCCTCGCCGCGCCCATCACGGTCATCTCGCCGGAAGCGGCTCGCGCCGCGCCGCCGGAGATCGGCGCGTCGACATAGAGCAGGCCCATCGCCTCGAGGCGGCGCTCGAACTCGATCGAGACGTTCGGATCGACGGTCGAGCACATGACGAAGACGCTGCCGGGACGCATCGCCGCCGCCGCTCCACCGGCGCCGTCGCTGCCGAACAGCACTTCCTCGGTCTGCGCCGCGTCGACGACGACCGAGATCACGACCTCGCAGCGCGCCGCGAGCTGCGCCGGCGTCGCGATCGCCGTGCCGCCGGCCTTCGCAAAGGCGGAGGCGACGCCTTCGCGCACATCGCAAACGAATACGTCGCCACCGGCGCGGCGCAGCGATCCGGCCATGCCGGAGCCCATGGCGCCCAGGCCGACGAGGCCGACGGAACGTCCGGCGATCGATGGGTCAGTCATCGCTCTGCATGAGAAGAACAGGAATCATAGTTCGATGGTCCTGCGCATCGGCAGGCTGATGAATGTCGTCGTCAGTCGGCGACGCCGCCGCCGAGATACGCGGCGCGCACCGCGTCGTTCGACCACAGTTCGGCGGGCTTGCCGGAGAGCACCAGTCGCCCGGTCTCGAGCACGTAGCCGCGGTCGGCGACGGACAGCGCCATGCGCGCGTTCTGCTCGACCAGCAGCACCGTCGTGCCGCGGCGCC